>JAEUTU010000121.1 GCA_016786925.1 Bacteroidia bacterium | reverse complement strand
AACCAAGTTTGAAAATGTGGTGATATACGAATAAGAATTTTCAACATCACCTTTTAAAACCAGATCCTGAATGGAATTTAAAGAGTTAAAAATAAAGTGCGGGTTCATCTGCGATTGTATGGCAGTGAGTTTGGATGCATTTAGCTCATTGATCTGTTCTGATTTTTTTCTTTGTCGTGCCAATTGCCAACGATAAATGAGGTAAACCAACAATAAAAAAACACTGACATAACTCAATATAAACCACCATTTGAGATAGAATGGCTTGGAGATTGAAAAGGAATAAGAGATAGGCGTCCCGGCAACAGCGTTGTTTTCTAGTCGTACCAATAAGGTATAATTTCCTGCTTCAAGTGCGTTATAGGTAAATGTATTTGTTCCGGGATTGTTGATGTTCCAGTCCTTGTCATAACCAACAAGCTTGTATTGGTATCTAATAGGTTCTTGATTGCGTAAGGTAGGAGAACACACTGTAAATTCAAATTTCCGTTGCTCGCTTTCAAATACCTGATTCTTGTTAATACTTATTGTTCTATCATTCACCTTGATCCGGTCAAAACGCAAAGGCGGAGCAGTTACATTTTTTGAATAATTCAGGTTGATGGCCTGTACACCGCCAGCATGGCTCACCCATAGCGTTTCACCTTGAAATGTAAAATCAAGAATACGTTTTGAATTAAATCCAAATATAGCGTGCAGTGAACGAAGATATTTTCCATTCATGTCGAACTGAAATAGTCCATTGGTTGACTTTCCGATGATCGTATTTTTATAAATAATTGTCTTATTTAAGTGTTCGTCTGTACCTGCAATTTTTGGCTGAATGGTATGTATGATCTTTTCTTTTTCAATGATCAGTAGTCCATTTTTCTTTTCAGTAGCAATTACTTTCCCATCTTTATAGCTTAGGCTATTGGGAAATATATCCTGATTGTTTAATGTTATTTTGCTTATTTGTCCTGCCGTGTTATAATAAAATAGACCATTGGAGCTTGCCACATAAAGACCTTTTTCTTTGGTATCATAGGCAAGGGCGTAAACCCTAAAATTTAAGTTGGAAATGAGTTCAATTGCTATTTGCTGACCACGTAACGCCCCCTTGTATACACCTCTGTTTGTACCAATAAAAAATTCCTGTTCGGAAAGAACAACAGCATCTTTTAGTGAAGCGGAAACAATGTTGGTTATGCTTTTTGTTTTCTTGTTATAGCATCTGATAAAGCCATCATCAAATAAAATGAGTTGACTGGTTTCATTCCCGTGTATTGATTCAATGGGTCTGTTGCCGGATGTATTTATGCTTTTTAGTCCTTCATCTTTTGTGTAGACGAGTAACTTTCCTTTTGATGAACCAAGAAAAAGTCCAAGCTCAGCATCTGCATAAAGGGAAGCAATAGGATCATCATGGAAGGCGTTGATCACATCCGGAATTTGTTGATCCGGAATTACGAGAACGCCCTTGTCAAAAGTGCTTAAAAGCAAGTTCCCTTCAGCATCCTTAAAAATGTCTGAAATAAAATAGTTTTGATAATAAACAAGACTGTCTATTTCAACTGTTTTTTCGTTTAAAACCACTGTTCCGGGCAATGTGCCTGCTATCCATACATTTTCACCTGTTTCATACAAGCGAACCGATTGACTTCTTTTAAAGAATAGGTTGTCTTTTAGTGAACGTAACTCGTACTTAGACTCATTAAAAGCATACAAGTGTTTTGTAAAGAGATCAAGTGCAAAACGTTGATCGTTGATCTGAAAGAATTTGAAAACACTGTTCGTTTCAAGTGTTCTTGAATAGAGATCGATTTTTGCTTTGATAAATTGGTCACCATTGTTTATGATAATTGAATCACAACCACTTAAATGATAGGCTATTTGACCTTTTTGAATTATTGCCGGGGGGCCGAGATAGTGTTTTGAGTTTTTATATCTGGCAACTTCTTTTCCTGTGGAGTTCAAAACGATGATATCTCTTGCTCCAACAATGAGGTTATTATTATTTGCGATGCAAAGGCTCACATCAGAATGCGTGTCTTCTTTACTCAATTCATAGAAAAGCGAACATTTATTTTCGCTGATCTTAAAAATTTGGTTGTTCAAATTGTGACAAAAAATGATTCCATCTTTGTTTATAACAAAGTTGAAAACAGAACTGCTTTTGGCCTCGGAACATTCAATTTTAGTGAAATTGTAAAAATTATAAACGTATAATCCTTCATTCGTGGCGAACCAATAATTCTGTTGCTTATCCTGAACCACATCATAAATTTGAACCCCTTTAAAATGGTCTTCTCCCAAGATGTAATAGGCAGGCTGTTGTGCCTGTAATGTGCACATAAATGATAAGAAGAAGAGCAGAAGTATCCGGTGCCTCATTTTACGAAGATAGTTGATTCTTCATAAATCAAGAAAGGCGCTCATTATTTAATTACTTGTCCGCTCTATATTTCTTAATTAAAAATAATAGCGCTTTTATTCTTCAGGATTCTTTTGTATGGCCCTTTCCAGCCTGTCGTTTATTGTTCTTCCGAGATCTTCGTTTGGTAATCGTTCTGCTATTATTGCATCCAGATTAAGTTGATCAAGTTGGTGTAGTGCGCTGAAAAGATTTTTGGCAGCCTCTGAATAGTCTCCGTTTTTTGAAAGTATTATCTGATGAATGACGTTTTCGTGTTGAATAGAATTTTTGAATGATAGAACACCGAGTTTTTTATAAGGTAGCGTTCTTATCAGGTCTTCAATATTATTTGTTAGATAAGATTCGGTATTCGGAGCGTAATGTCTTTTCTGCATTCCCGGAGCTTCAGGTTGATCAGTTGAATGATTTTGTATCTGAACTCTTCCAATATTATTTTCGATCTCCTCCAAAGCAATAGAGCCATGCCTGTATAAAATAGGCTGATCATTTAAAAATCCAATGATGGTTGATTCCACACCCCTTTCACATTCGCCACCATCTAAAATAACTTCAAGCTGTTCTTTAAAATAATGTTCAACATGTGCTGCGGATGTAGGACTTATAGATCCATATGGATTTGCACTTGGTGCTGCCAGCGGAAAATCCAATTGTTGTAAAAGGTCAAGCGTCAGTTGGTGTCCGGGCATTCTAACAGCCACTGTTTCCTTTCCGGATGTAACAATATATGGAATATTTGCCCGCTTTTTTAAGATAAGTGTAAGTGGACCGGGCCAAAATGTTTTGGCTAAATGAAGAGCCATCTCTGGAATTTCTTCTGCCACATCATGTAGTTGTTCCAATGAATGTATGTGTACAATTAAAGGATTGTTCAGTGGACGTTTTTTTAATAGATAGATCTTTTTTAATGCCTCTTCTTCATAAGCATTTCCGGCCAAACCATAAACCGTTTCGGTAGGAATAGCAATGATATCATTTTTTAACAGAACCGTTTTCGCTTTATGAATATCTTTTGTGATCATAAATTAGTCCTATCGACATTAATTTTTTTTGTTAAAGCTGATGTTTACGTACGATTTAATCGTGAATTTGTCTTTTTTGTTAGAAGTGGAAAGCAATTCTTCAATTATTTCCATCCCCTTTTTTAACTCTGGAATTCTTTTAATAGCGATAGGATCGTCTTTTCCATAACGTTCTCTAGAACTTAAGTTTTTGAGTTCATGATATTTAACCTTGCTACTATATAGATTAAGAAGAATATCTAATGTTTCTTTTGAAGAGAAATCTCCATCGATTAGTTTTAATTTTTTCGCCTTTTTCATGTGTTTTTGTTTTTGATAAGGCAAAATTCTGACTTTTTATTCATTAATTATTATTTATATTTGTTATATAAAATATAATAAAAATTTATGAAATATACGTTGAATCAACTTCAGATCTTCTTGAAGATCGTTCAAACAAAAAGTATTACTAAGGCCTCTGAAGATTTACACTTAACACAGCCGGCTGTATCCATTCAATTAAAAAATTTTCAAGATCAATTTGATATTCCTTTGACAGAGGTAGTTGGAAGAAAACTGTATGTAACCGATTTTGGAAATGAGATAGCAATTGCAGCCGAGAACATTATTGATCAGGTTAATGCAATTAATTTTAAAACATTAGCATATAAAGGACAACTTGCCGGGAGATTAAAGATCTCGGTTGTTTCAACAGGCAAGTATGTTATGCCTTTTTTCCTGGCAAATTTTATGGAAAAGAATTCCGGAGTAGAATTATCCATGGATGTAACCAATGAAAATAAAGTTATTGAAAGTTTAGAGAACAATGAAGTCGATTTTGCCCTGGTCTCCATTCTTCCTAAAATGTTAAATGTAGACAAGTTGGATCTTTTACAAAACAAATTGTTTCTAGTAGGAAATTCTAAAATGAAATTTAAAAAAGAAAACCTGAAACAAGATAGTTTTAAGAATTTGCCACTGATCTATAGAGAAAAGGGTTCTGGTACAAGGCAATCTATGGAAGCATTTATGGATAAGCACAAGATCTCACCTCAAAAGAAAATGGAGTTAACATCCAATGAAGCTGTAAAACAAGCTATTTTGGCTGGTTTAGGCTACTCCATAATGCCATTGATAGGAATTAGAAATGAGCTGCATAAAAAAGAATTACAAATAATACCGATGAAAGGTTTGCCGATCAAAACCACATGGAGCTTGATCTGGTTAAAAGGGAAAAAGCATTCTCCTGTTTCTGCTGCCTTTTTAGAATATATCGGTAGTAAGAAAGCAGAAATTGTGGAAGAGAATTTTAGCTGGTATGAGCACTATTGATCATTAACGATTTAATCAATTGCTGTTTTTCATTTTACAGAAAAACTCTCCTTCTCTTTGTACTTCTCATATAATTGATGTACAATACCATCGGATAAACCGATCTGAGGAACAAGGATCTTTTCGATCTCTGCTTTTTTAAGAACAGTTAATAATATTTTGGATGCAGGAATGATCACGTCTGCTCTATCGGGGTTTAAGCCCAATAGCCGAACTCGTTCTTCGTAGCTATATGATTCCAGTACTTCGTAAATTCCTTTTAGCTTATAAGTTGGCAAAAGTTTATTCGGTTTTCGACCACTGATCTTAAAAAGCTTGTTGATGTTTCCACCCGAACCAATAGCAATTAAAGGTTTGTATCCTTTACTGATCTCTGCTACCCAGTTTTTGAAATTGCTCCAATATTCTTTATCGATCTGGTCATGTAGCATGCGAATGGTTCCAATGTTGAATGATTGTGACACCACTGCTTTGTTCTTTGAAAAGAGTGTGATCTCTGTACTTCCCCCGCCAATATCAACGTACAAATAGTTATTGTTTTTATCTAAATGTTCTTCAATATGGTTGGAATAGATAATATCGGCTTCTGTTTTTCCATCAATGATCTCGATCTTAATGCCGGCTTCTTTTCTTACACGGTCAACAACTTCTTGTCCGTTCTCTGCATCACGCATAGCGGATGTTGCACAGGCACGGTAATCGATTGCATCGTACACATCAATTAGGTTTTTAAATGCTTTCATAGCTGTTACAAGCTTGTCTGCTTTTTTTGCGGAGATCTTCTTATTTAAGAACGAATCTTCGCCCAATCGGATGGGTACGCGGATCAACTCAGCTTTTTTATAAAGCGTTTTTCCCCCTTCTTCGTAAACATTACAGAACAGTAAACGAACGGCATTAGATCCTATATCAATGGCTGCAAATTTCAATATGTAATTTATTTAAATAATGTAAAAAGCTCTTCTTGCGCTCTTATTTTCTTCCCTGTCGACTTTTTATATTCATTGTTTTGTGTGCTTCCTAAAACCCTGGCTTTGGTGTTGTCCGACCAAAGTGTATGGATGATCTTTTTTAATTGTTGCTGAATCCCTTTATCATAAATAGGAACTGCCACTTCTGAACGGTGATCTAAATTTCGTGTCATCCAGTCGGCCGAAGATATAAAGTATTTTTCTTCTCCGCCATTACAAAATACGAACACCCGGCTGTGTTCTAAGAATTTATCTACAATGCTTATCGCTTCAATGTTATCGCTTATCCCTTTTACGCCTGCCACCAACGAACAAATACCACGAACGATCAATTTTATTTTAACACCTGATGCGCTTGCTTCATAAAGTTTTTTGATCATAACCGCATCTACCAGATTGTTTAATTTAAGAATGATATAGGCCGGCTTTTTTGATCTGGCGTTTTTGATTTCCTGATCGATCAGTTGAATAAGTCGTTTGCGCATGAAGAAAGGAGACACCAGCAAGTGTTTATAATTTCCTGCCTTGAAATTGTCTTCATAAAAGCCAAAAACCTTATCTACCTCTTCGGTAATGCGAGGGTCGCTTGTTAGCAAACTATGATCGGTATATACTTTGGAGGTATCTTCATTAAAATTCCCTGTGCCAATATGTGCATATAATTTGTTTTTTCCTCCTTCTTTTCGTGTGATACAAAACATTTTGGAATGCACTTTTAAACTAGGAACACCATAGATGACACGTGCGCCTTCTTCTTGTAGTTTTTCTGCCCAAAAAAGATTAGACTCTTCATCGAAACGGGCGCGCAGTTCAATGACGGCTGTTACACTTTTCCCGTTTTTTACTGCATTGATCAAGGCTTTTACAACGTTTGACACTTTCCCTGCACGATACAAAGTAATTTTAATAGTCTGCACTTTCGGATCGATGGATGCTTCACGCAACATATCAATAATGTGATCGAACGATTGATATGGATAAGTGATCATTACATCTTTTTGACCGATGACTTTAAAAACACTTCTTTGATTTTTTAGATCGGGATGCTTTACCGGTTGTATCTTTTTATAACTCAGATCGGACGATCCAATATTTGGAAATGAGATAAAATCTTTAAAGTTATGGTAGCGACCTCCGGGAATAGGATTGTCTTCTTTTCCCAGCTTGATCTTTTTCATAATGAATTCCAAAATGTCGGGTGCGATCTGGCTATCATATACAAGTCGCACAGGTTGCCCTTTTTTTCTAGCCTTCAGCCCTTTTGATATTTTCTCTACAAAACTTTTGGAAATGTCGTTGTCCATATCAATCTCTGCGTCCCTTGTCAGTTTTATATTATACGACTCAATGTAGTCGTGTTCAAAATTTTGAAACACATCTTCCAGGCAAAAACGGATCACATCATCTAATAAAATGATAAAATTCTTTTCTTTCTCTTTTGGAAGAACAACAAAACGGGAATGCACATCAGTTGGAACCTCAATGAGTGCATATTTGCTTTTTTTCTCTTTATCCGTTCGTCCTAATTTAATGATCAGATAACCCGATTTATCTTTTAAATAGGGGAATGGCATGGAGCTGTCCAGCATGATCGGGAACAGGGTGGGCATTATTTTGTCCTTAAAATAATTTTTGACAAAGGTGCCCTGTACTCTGCTTAACTCTTTCTCATTTAATATGGTGATGTTTTTCTTTCCAAGCTCTTTGAGAATTCCTTGATAGATCGTTTCGAATTTGTTCTGTTGTTCAATAACGGTCTTCTGAATTTTATCCAGCAACAAGGTTGGATTTTCACCCATTAGCTCTTCCGCTTTTTTTTGATGCTTTACAATACGTTTCAGGGTTGCTACACGAACACGAAAAAATTCATCCCGGTTATTTGAAAAAATGCCTAGAAATTTAATGCGTTCAATAAGTGGAACGCTTTTATCATTTGCTTCCTGTAATACCCGTTCATTAAAAGCTAGCCAGCTTAATTCACGATTAATCAAAAGCACTTTTTTAGTGATCATACCCTACAAAATAAACTTAAGCGAAGTTAAGGATTATTTTTTTGCACCTTTAGTCTTCTTAGAAACTGCTTTTTTTAAAGCCTTTACCGGTTTTTTCTTAATGACCTTTTTGCCGGCATTTTTAACCGGGGCATTCTTTTTTTCTGAAAGACTTTTCAGTGTTTTGTAGAATTTTTTAGCAATGTCCTTGCTATGTTTATGATTGCTCTTTCTGATCGCTACGCTTGCTTTTGGGTTTAGCTTGGATAGGGTTTCTTCTATTGACTTAAGTAATGCAAGTTCAAGTTGTTTGCGTAGTTCTTTTTTGTCCATGTTTTTTTTAATTTATAGGGATAAAGGTTAAAAAAAAGTAAGTGAAATAAAAGAACGGGTGCAAACCTTAACAATTAATTAACTTTTTTACACAAGGAAGCGATCGCATCTTCCGCTTTTGCAAACTCAAAATGAAAGCCATTATCAAGTAATTTTTGCGGAAGTACATTAACACTATTGAGTACCAGTCCCGGTTCGGTTTGCATAAAAACAGAGGCTAAGCGGATCGCGAATGCTGGTGCAGGTAAACCTAATAGGGTGTTTGTATTTTTTCTTAATAAGGCCATAAAGTCCTTATTGGATATTGGTTGTGGAGATGACATATTATAAATGCCATTTGCGTTTTCATTTTCAATGAACCAGTTAATTGCATTTAAAAAATCATCTGCATGCATCCAGCTCATCATTTGTTTTCCTGAGCCAGCTTTGCCTCCCAATCCTTTTTTTGTTAGATCCGTCAAAACAGGAAAAACACCTCCGCTTTTTCCGAGTATCAACGTTATGCGCATAATTATTTTTCGGGTTTGAGGACAATTACTTTTTAAAAAAGACTTTTCCCAACGGATGCACATTTCTTCCATGAATCCATTTCCAAAGTGGGTGTCTTTTTCCGTATTGGGCTTTGAGCCGGGAATGTAGAGTGCAGCAGCAGAAGCATTGATCCATAACTTTGGTGCTTGTTCGCAACCTTGAATTGCTTTTCCTAAAATTTCGGTAGCATCGATGCGAGATGATAAGAGCTCTTTTTTATTAGCCTCGTTGTGCCTGCAGTTAATGCTTTTTCCTGTAAGGTTGATCAACACGTCAGCACTGTTTAGCTCTTTTGTCCAATCACCAATATTTTTTGCATCCCAAATAACAGTTCGAACATTGTTTTGTTTGTCTTTGTTATTTCTTGAAAGCACAACAATCTCTTCTGTTTTTCCTTTGAATTTTTCAATAATGATCTGTCCTAAGAAACCGGAACCTCCTGCTATTACAATTTTTTTTAGCTTCATATATCAGTAACAAAAAACCCCAACATTTTGTTGGGGTTTTGAATTTATTAGTTTCTAATGAGTTGGAGATAACCTTTCTCATCGTATTCTTTTCCTTCAATGCCTTTCGCTTTGATCATAAAGAAATAAGTTCCATCGTTTGAATCTCCACCAGTCCAAGGACTATTGATATCGCCTGATTCATAAAGTTTCAATCCCCAACGGTCGAAGATCTGGATCGAATACTCTGTGATACCCACCCCGCTCACTTTGAATGTTGGATTTTGTCCACCCGGAGTAAATACGTTCGGGATGAACATCGCTGATTGTCCTGTTACTTCTATAGTTCCGGTTACAGTATCTGTACAACCATTTGCATCAACACCAACCAATGTAACAGTGTATGTTCCTTCTTGAGCAAAAACATGTGTTGGATCAAAAAGGGTTGATGTATTGTTTGCACCGGAAATCGTGTCTCCAAAATTCCAGATAACATTCACAACGTTAGATGATGATGTGTTGGTGAACTGAACATTTAATGGATAGAATCCGCTTGATGGAGATGCTGTAAAGGATACAGCCGGTGCCGTTGCATTTACATTGATCGTTGCGGTATCTGCACATCCACTCGTTGAATTGGTCACTACCACTGTATACGTTGTATTTCCTCCAAGGGTAGCAGGAGTAAATTGACTTGAAGGACTGCTAACACCCGGTGTTGGTGTCCATGAATATACGTATGCAGATGTATCAGGGACTGCACCACAAGCCTGGAAACGAATATTTGGACGCTCAGTATATGTTGTTGGAGCAGTAAGGGCACAACCTGTTGCACCATCTGTGTATTGTAAAATTACGGAGTTAAATGCAGTAGTCGTTTTCTGAACTACGTCATTTCCTGTCCATGCATTGTTATCATAACAAACCTCAACAATGATATTTGAAATTCCATCCCACTCATAAGCAGTAGGGAAGTTGTAAGTATTCCAGCCAACAGCCGTTGTTGCTGTAACCGGACCATATACAGTGGTCATTCCTGTTTGATAAGTTGCTAACGATGTTAATGAAGTACATTTCATTTTAATTGTAAATCCTGCAAATGGTGCAGTACTTCCTTTGGTCGCAATGTTGAATGCAGCAGAGGAGATCTTACCGCCAGTCATACCCAAGGCCGTTAATTCTGACGCCAGATAAAGCATTTGTGATCTTCCATCTTCCCAGAAACTAGTATATGGAGTTGGGTATGCGTTTGTTGTTAAAGTTCCGTTTCCTACTTGATATTGTAATGTAGCAGCGCATGGTCCGCTAGCTGTTAATGCACATACAGATGGAACAGAACTACCAAAGGTTACTCCTAAATTAACCGCATCACCAATACATACACTTGTATCAGATACAAAAGGCAATGCGTTTGGAGGGAAGCTAGGATTAGCAGTGATCGATACAACATCTGTTTTCACACAACCTTGCGGACTGGTAACCGTAACCGTATACGTATATGTTCCGGGCGCATTGATGGTTGCTGTTGGGTTAGCAATTGTACTGCTGCTCAAATACGTAGCAGGCGACCAAGAATAAGTATATGTTCCAGCTGGTGTAGGAGTTACATTTAACTGAATAGGTTGAGTCAAACAAGTTGTTGCGGCTGATTGGCTTACAGTAAAGC
The DNA here is from genome assembly GCA_016786925.1 of Bacteroidia bacterium. Lineage (GTDB taxonomy): Bacteria > Bacteroidota > Bacteroidia > 2-12-FULL-35-15 > 2-12-FULL-35-15 > 2-12-FULL-35-15. The sequence goes on along the minus strand of JAEUTU010000121.1, from coordinate 29,846 downwards.
TATAGTCAGGAACAACAGTTATTGTAATGGTATCTTTATTGACACATGTTCCGCTTAAGTCGCTGGTTACTTCGTAAACAGTAGTAGCACTTGGACTAGCAATAGGATTAGCACAAGGGTTGCAAGAGAAGTTAGTTCCAACGGCCATTGGGGGACCGCTCAATACAGCCCAGTTGAAAACACTACCACCGGTACCACTTAATTGAGCCGTTTGGCTTCCGCAGATGATCTGGTCAGGGCCACCAAGTGTTCTTGGCAACACATTGATGTCGTAAACAAATGTTTGCTGACCTTGAACCGGACAAGCACCATCGTTTACGGTAACACTAAATGTTGTGTTTGTATTTGCGCTACCACCCGGAGCAGTCCAGATAATATTTGCTGTCATTGGATTGGCACCACTGGTAGTGATCGTAGCACCCGGTAACACCGTCAACAAATTGGTTACAATTGAAAGTGAATCACCGGCATCCGCATCCGTATAAACAGCATTAAAGTTAAAGACAGAGCCTTCACACATTTCAATAGAATAAGGTCCGGTTTGAACCGATGTCCCTGTTAATCCGGTAATAGCACCAGCTGTAGGTGAAGGAACGATGTTGGAACAGTTTTGTACAATGAACTGAATATCGCGCATGGTTGTGCCTAAGAGATTTCCATTGCTATCATATTCTTGGACCATTACAACTACCACAAAATTTCCTAAGGTAGTCGGTGTAAATGTCAATTGTCCGGTAAGTGGATCAACAGCAATGCCGGGGATTGGAGAGCCTGCTGTATAACCAGGATTATACGCTAATAATGTTCCTCCTGCACCCAAAGCATTTACTAATGAATAATACAATGAATCTCCGTCCGTTTCTACAACACCATAGCTGTAGTTCACTTGTTGGTTGATACACACATATGGAATCGGTTGAGCTGTAAAAGAAGGAGAGTTGTTACAAGAGTCAGTAGCACTATTCATTGTAGCCTGCAGATAGCTGTCCAATGACCCCGGATTTGTTAAGTTAAGAATGGCATTGTTACGGCAACAAGTGGTCCAGCTCATGGTCCAGGTATTACAAGTTGGGCTCAATGTAACTGTTCCTGTATAATTAAATACCCACATTCCCGGAAGCGTACCTCCGCTACAGGTACTGTTGTTTATTTGTGATGGACACAACTGAGAGATCTCTGTTCCGCCAGGATTGGTTACATTCACCAAAGCGGTAGCAGTTCCGCCACAAGTACTTGTGAATGTGATGGTTTGAGAGGCGCCAGGATCAAAGCCCAAGCAGTCAACAAACAGGTTCAGATTGATCTGATATTGGTTGTTTCCCAAACAAACATAGTTAATGTCACCACCTGCAATATGTGATGCTTTTGCAACATTAGCAGAAAAGAACAAGCCAATAGAAACAAATAATAGTAAGTAAAATTTTTTCATTTTCTTAGAGATTATAAGAGGCTAATATATGAAAATTAAAATAAATCTAATTTTCATATTCTTATCAGGATAAAAAAGGGAACCGGGTTATTAAGAAAATGAGGTTTAAAAAATGTCAGAAAGGGCTTATTTATACTGAAATCATTTAGTATCTTTGAGAGTTTTTTAGTAGAAAAATAGCGAGATGTTATTTCACGAAATTATTGGTCAACAGGCAGTTAAAGAACGTCTGGTCCGCTCTGTAAAAGAGGGAAGGATCAGTCATGCACAGCTGTTTTTGGGTCCGGAAGGAAACGGAAGCCTGGCTTTGGCCATGGCTTATGCTCAGTATATTTCGTGTAAGGATAAAAAAGAGGATGACGCCTGTGGTGTTTGTCCTTCTTGTATAAAGTATAATAAGCTGATTCACCCCGATCTTCATTTTGTTTATCCTGTTGCCTTATCAAAGGATGTGAGAACAAGTACAGATGTGATCGCTAAATTCAGAGAGGCATTCCTTGATAATCCATACATCAGCTTGTTCAAATGGTTTGAGCAGCTGGATGCGGAAAATAAACAAGCCGTTATTGGGGTTGAGGAAAGTGGCGAGATCCTTCGTAAGCTTAGTTTAACTACCTATGAGGCTGAATATAAGATCATGGTCATTTGGCAAGCGGAGAAGATGAATCAAGCAGCTGCCAATAAGTTGTTAAAGATATTGGAAGAGCCACCTGATAAAACATTGTTTTTGCTGGTATGTGAAAGTGAAGATCAATTATTGCGAACCATTGTTTCCAGAACACAGCTGATCAAGATCCCTAAAATTGCTGATCAGGATATGTTAAAAGCATTGGTAGAAAAAAATGGCCTGTCTCCTGAGGATGCTGAGAAAACAGCGCATTTAGCGGATGGAAGTTATGCCGAGGCGCTATTGTTGATCAATGAGAATGAAAATGCTGCTCAAAATTTATTGAGCTTTCAAAAGTTAATGAGAGCAAGTTTAAAGTTTGATGCAAGAGCAGTTATCTCCTGGATAGATGAGGTAAGTGCAGCGGGGCGTGAACGACAAAAGAATTTTATTAATTATTCGCTGCATATTATTCGCGAAAGCATGATCATCAATTATGGGGATCCGGTTTTAACCAAGCTGGGTAAAGATGAGCAAGATTTCGTAAGAAAGTTTGCGCCATTTATTCACTCCAATAATATTGAACGATTTACTGAAGAGTTAAATAAAGCCTATTATCACATGGAACGGAACGCTAATCCGAAAATACTATTTATGGATCTGGCATTTAAGTTCAATGAATTATTAAATGTTCCGAAACCGGAACTTATTAAAAACTAAAAGAAGCCGGAGCATTCCGGCATGGAAATAAATTATGGGATGTAGTGGATGTTCAACCGGAAGAGGTTGTAGTACAGAAAGCAAAGGTTTGCCGGGAGGCTGTAGAAATAATGGCTCCTGTGGCACAGGCGGATGTAATAAATTAAGTGTATTCGATTGGTTAGCCAATATGGAATTGCCAGGTGGGCAGGCTCCATTTGATTGCGTGGAGATACGATTCAAGAACAGCCGGAAAGAATTCTTTAGAAATGTGAACAACCTCCAATTGAACGTTGGGGATGTTGTGGCTGTTGAAGCTTCACCGGGACACGATATCGGTATTGTGTCGATTTCAGGGGAATTGGTTCGTATCCAAATGAAAAAACAGAATGTTGATCCCGCCTCCGAACAGATCAAAAAAGTATATCGAAAAGCAAAACAAACCGATATTGAAAAATGGCAGGAGGCACAAGGCTTGGAATATAACACCATGCACCGTGCAAGAACAATAGCTGTTAAGCTTGGATTACAAATGAAGATCAGTGATGTAGAATACCAGGGAGATAAAACAAAAGCGATCTTTTATTATACGGCCGATGAACGTGTTGATTTTCGTGAGTTGATCAAAGTAATGGCCGATGAATTTAAAGTGCGTATTGAAATGCGACAGATCGGTGCCCGTCAGGAAGCCAGTCGTTTAGGAGGTATCGGATCATGTGGACGAGAATTGTGTTGCTCTACATGGTTAACAGATTTCAGATCTGTTGGTACAAGTGCAGCCCGTTATCAGCAATTATCGTTGAATCCATTGAAGTTAGCCGGACAATGCGGAAAGCTAAAATGTTGTTTGAACTACGAGTTGGATAGCTATATGGATGCTCTAAAAGATTTTCCTGAAATTAATAATGTGAAATTAGAAACGGAAAAAGGAAGAGCTTTCCACCAAAAGACGGATATTTTCAGAAGAACCATGTTCTTCTCTTATTTTGATGAGCCGGATAATTTTATTCCACTTTCTGTTGATCGTGTAAAGGAAGTAATGGCTTTAAATGCAGATGGGAAAAAACCGGCCGACCTACTTGTTCATGTTCAACAAAAAGTAGTTGAGAAAAAACCGGATTATGAAAATGTGGTTGGACAAGATGATCTGACCCGTTTTGATAAAAAGAAAAATAATAACAAGTCGAAGAACAGAAACAAAAAACGTCCGCAAGGTGGAGGTGGAAATAATCCAAATCAACAGCAGGCGAAGCCGAATAATAATCCGAATCAACAAAAATCAAATAATAACCCGAATCAAGGGAAACCAAACAATAACAGGCCTAACAACAATAAGCCAAATAACAATAACAACAACCGTCCGCGACCAAACAACAATCGTCCGCGACCAAACAATAATAACAATAACCCAAAGCCACCACAAGCAGAATAATGAGGAATAGATCAATAATCAAGATGGGTTTTGGATTAGCAGCAGGATGGTGTTTGCTGTTGTTTGCCTCGTGCGATAGTAATCGTATCTATGAGCAGAACGAAACCATTCCTGAATCAGGATGGAACACGAATGATGTCAAAAAGTTTGAAGTAGAGATAAAAGACCCGGCAACACCGGTTAATTTTTATATCAATGTTCGCCATGCAGATGGTTACCCGTACAGCAATTTATTTTTATTTATAAAAACAAATCTGCCGGGCGGCAAAGCATCCGTTGATACCCTTGAATGTATGTTGGCTGATGAAAAAGGCAAATGGTTAGGCAGCGGAATAGGAGATATTTATGATAATCAAATACCATTCAAACGAAATGTACGTTTTCCTCAGGCAGGAAAATATGTATTTGAGATACAGCAAGGTATGCGTACTGACGGTGTGCCTTTGATCGTGGACGTTGGATTAAGAATTGAAAAGACAGAATAACTTATAGCGCGAAGATCATGGCAGCAGAGAAATCGAAATCATCTAAACAAAATTTTAAGAGATACATCATTGCTTTTTGGCTCATCTTTTTTGGACCAATTGCATTTTTATTTCTATTTGTACTTGGTGTACGATTGTTTGCAGACCTTCCGGATACAGAGGAATTGCAAAATCCGAAGACACTTTTAGCTACCGAGATCATCTCCAGCGATATGAAAGTGCTTGGAAAATTTTATGCGGAAAACAGAACCAATGTAAAGTACAAAGAGATCTCACCTTATGTGGTAAATGCTTTGATAGCAACAGAGGATGCCCGCTTCTATGAGCACTCCGGAGTCGATTTTAAAGCATTGGGACGCGCTGTAGCAGGAGCATTAACAGGTAGTTCCTCAAGTGGAGGTGGAAGTACGCTCTCACAGCAATTAGCAAAAATGCTCTTCCCGCGCGAAGATCTGAATAAATTTCAATTGGTGATCCGCAAGATCAAAGAATGGATTATTGCAACAAAATTGGAAAGAGAATATACGAAGGAAGAGATCATTGCCTTGTATTTAAATAAGTTTGATTATGTGAACAATGCTGTTGGAATTAAATCGGCAGCACAGATCTATTTCAACACAACTCCCGATTCATTGAAAATTGAACAAGCGGCAATGCTTGTTGGTATGGCAAAGAACCCGGCTTACTTTAATCCCAACAGATTTCATGATCGTGCCGAAGGAAGAAGAAACACCGTTATTCAGCAGATGGAGAAATACGGTTACATTACTACAGCGCAATCCGATTCATTACAAAAGATACCATTAAAATTAAATTTTCATCCGGAAGATCATAATGAAGGATTAGCACCTTATTTTAGAGAATATTTGCGAGATGTTTTCCTGAAAAAATGGTGCGATCAAAATCGTAAACCGGATGGAACAAAATACGATATCTATCGCGATGGATTAAAGATCTATACAACCATTGACTCACGAATGCAACGTTATGCAGAGCAAGCAGCAACAGAGCATCTAAAAGAATTGCAAGCAGCCTTCTTTAAAGATTGTAAACGTAAAAAGAATGCTCCGTTTGCATGGAATGTTTCAAAAGATGAGATCAAGACCATCATGACACAAGCCATGAAACGTAGCGAGCGTTACCGTGTTCTGAAAAAAGCCGGCAAGTCGATGGAAGAGATCGAAAAAAATTTTAATACACCAATTGAAATGACTTTATTCACTTGGGATGGTGAGAAAGATACAACCATGACGCCAATGGATTCGATCCGTTATGCCAAATCCTATTTGCAAACCGGATTCATGTCAATGGAGCCACAAACAGGTTATATCAAAGCATGGGTAGGTGGTATCAATCACAAATATTTCCAATACGACCACGTTCAGATCGGTCATGCGCGTCAGGTAGGATCCACCTTCAAACCCTTTGTATATGCATTGGCAATTCAGGAGGGATATTCTCCTTGCTATCGTTTGCCGAATGTTCCAACTACGATCACGTATGATGATAAAGAATGGACCCCATCTAATTCAGATGATAAATTGAATGGAAGAATGTTGACCATTCAACAGGCTTTAGCGAATTCAGTAAATTATATCTCTGCTTATTTTATGAAACAGTTTGGTCCGCAAGCAACTGTTGATCTTGTTCGTAGGATGGGAATTGTTTCACCGATCGATCCTGTTCCTGCTATCTGTTTAGGTACTCCGGAGATCAGTGTGTTCGAAATGGTAGGAGCCAATGCTACTTTTGCCAACAAAGGAACATGGATAGAACCAACATTTGTTACACGCATTGAAGATAAAAATGGGAAAGTGTTAGCCGATTTTGTTCCGAAAACAGAAGAGGTGATGAGTGAGGAAAAAGCATACGTGATGATTCAGTTGATGAAGGGAGTTGTACAAATTGGTACCGGTGTTCGTTTACGTTATCGCTATAAATTGAATCAACCTATGGCCGGTAAAACAGGCACTACACAGAACAACTCCGATGGATGGTTTATGGGCATCACTCCCGATCTGGTTTCAGGCTGTTGGGTTGGTGCCGAAGATCGCTCGGTTCACTTTAACAGTACGAATGAAGGACAAGGAGCCAGCATGGCATTGCCGATCTTTGCTAAATACATGCAAAAAGTATATGCTGATAAAACAATTAAGATCACACAAGGAGATTTTGAAAAACCTTCCAAGAAGATCGATATTGAGATGGATTGCAGTAAGTACAATAAAGAGTTGGAGAGTGGCGTAGAGAACTTTAACGAAACAGAAGACTTTTATTAATTATATAATTATGAATAAGACAGTAAAAAATGCGGAAGAAGCAATAAAGGACATTCAGGATAACATGACCCTGATGTTAGGAGGATTTGGTTTGTGCGGGATCCCGGAGAATTGTATTTCAGCATTGGTAAAAAAGGGAGTTAAGGGTTTAACGTGTATCTCTAACAATGCCGGTGTGGATGATTTCGGGATCGGATTGATGTTACAAACCCGTCAGGTGAAAAAAATGATCTCTTCTTATGTAGGAGAGAATGCAGAATTTGAACGTCAGTTATTAAGTGGAGAATTAGAAGTAGAATTGATCCCTCAAGGAACATTAGCTACACGCTGCCTGGCTGCCGGTTACGGTATGCCGGCAATATTTACTCCTGCAGGTGTAGGAACAGAGGTAGCAATAGGAAAAGAGACACGCAAGTTTATGGTAGATGGTGCAGAAAAAGAATTCCTGATGGAAATGGCTTTTGATGCCGATTTTGCAATTGTTAAAGCTTGGAAAGGCGATACACACGGAAATTTGATCTATCGTGAAACGGCCCGTAATTTTAATCCAATGATGGCAATGGCAGGAAAAATTACAATTGCAGAGGTGGAGGAATTGGTTCCTGCCGGTGAATTAAATCCAGATCATATTCATACTCCGGGGATTTATGTACACCGTATTTTCCAAGGAGCAAATTATGAAAAACGAATTGAACAAAGAACTGTAAGAAAGAAATAACTACGAATACGAATTTATACGAATATACGAATGCCGGTTGTAGTAAATAAAAAAGATCTTTTGTACCCTGAACTAAGTTATCAAATAGTAGGGTGTGCATATGATGTTTTTAATGAAATTGGTTTCGGACATCCGGAAAAATTTTATCAGAGAGCATTAGCCGAAGCGTTAAAAAGCAAAAAGTTATCTTTTACTGAACAACTCTATTTTCCTGTAAAATTCAATGAAAAAGTTATTGGGAAAATGTATTTCGATTTTCTTGTAGAAGAAAAAGTTATTATTGAGTTAAAAAAGAATTCCAGTTTTTCTAAACAAAATATTGATCAAGTAAATCAATATCTGAAAACAACTGGTCTAAAATTAGCTATTTTGATTAATTTTTCACCTACAGGTGTAATATGTAAAAGAATGGTAAATGAAATATGAAACGATTCGTACTTTCGTACTGATTCGTATTCGTAGAGAATATAAAAAAATAGATTTATGCTTGACAAAATAGGTATTGCGAAGCGTATCGCAAAAGAAATTAAAGATGGTTACTATGTGAATTTAGGAATTGGAATTCCAACATTAGTAGCGAATTATATTCCACAGGGAATGAATGTGGTTTTGCAATCTGAAAATGGTTTGTTGGGAATGGGACCCTTTCCATTTGAAGGGGAAGAAGATCCTGACTTGATCAATGCCGGAAAACAAACCATTACTACTGTTCCGGGATCTGTGTTCTTCGACTCAGCCATGAGTTTTGGAATGATCCGTGCGAGAAAAGTAGATCTTACTATTCTTGGAGCCATGGAAGTAGCCGATAATGGAGATATTGCCAATTGGAAAATTCCGGGAAAAATGGTGAAAGGAATGGGTGGTGCAATGGATCTGGTGGCATCTGCAAAAAACATTATTGTTGCTATGCAACATGTGAATAAAGCCGGAGAATCGAAATTATTAACGAAGTGTACTTTACCCTTAACCGGAGTAAAGTGTGTAAAGAAGATCGTTACTGAATTGGCGGTATTGGACGTTACTCCTCAAGGATTCAAATTGTTGGAGCGTGCACCGGGAATTAGTGTAGAACAAATCAAAAATGCGACTGAAGGAAAATTGATCATTGAAGGCGACATTCCTGAAATGACCATAGAATAATCCTGATTAAATGAATACCTCTAACACCAAAAATAAATTAGCGCTTCCCTTGCTGATCATTTTTGGTGTTTTACTTTTTATATATACTACCGCAAGAGCTTATCTTTTATCCATTACCTGGGATGAAAGTCAGTCTTATCTGGAATTTGTAAGACACAATATTGTTCTTTGGCAGGACTATGATTTCATGTCGGCCAATAATCATCTATTAAATACATTAGGTGGAATTGTTTTTACAAAGTGGTTCGGTTTAAGTGAGTTTTCTCTCAGAGTCTCCTCGCTTATAGCACATGCATTTTTTCTGTTCTATTCGGGCAAGCTTGTATGGAAAATGGAAAATAAATGGATCGCGGTTTCTGCGTTTCTCATTATTAATCTAAATCCATTTATGCTCGACTTCTTTTCTTTGGCTCGAGGTTACAGCATATCACTTGGTATGATGATGGCCAGTGTTTTTTATTTGTTTGAATTGCATACATCCGGATACCGCACAAAACACGCCTTGTTATCGATCTTGTTTGCTATACTGGGCACATTAGGCAATTTAACGCTGCTAAATTATTTGGTGGTATTGTATGGTGTGATCATGTTACTTCTTACTTATAATAACTATATAGATTCCAAGAGTGTGTTATCGACCATGAGGCGCTCTGCTCTTCAAATGCTTTTGCCAAGCATCGTTCTGGCCTTATTTCTTTGGTTTATATTGCCCTATTCGTTCAAATTGAAAGAAGCAGGAGCATTATTCATGGGCGGAGAAAACGGATTTTGGCAAGACACTGTTGGAAGTATTGTTCCCCGCTTATGGTACCATTTAGATTTTTCATATTGGCTGATCCGCATAACAAAAGCAGTGCTTGTCCTTATCTTGTTTTCTTCGTTGACTTACATAGGATGGAAGCATGCTAAAGGAAAGACAACAAATGAGAATATGTTCTTAGGCTCTTTGTTATTGCTTTTTTTATTGATCATCTTATTTACACAGGCACAACATTATTTGTTAGGAACGCTTTATCTGATCGAGAGAGCGGTGTTATTTTTGTTCGTTTTGTTGATGTTGATAATTGCATTTTTTGTAAATGAATTATTTAAAGAGCGGGAGATCTTTCAAAGTATACTTCATGTTTTTGCATTGATCGTATTTGTCCATTTCCTTTTTTCATTCAACTTGAAATATGTGTATGAATGGAAAGATGAGTGTGATTCAAAAGAGATGTTGCAGGATCTTAAAAAGATCAAACAATCTCCGAAAAATAAATTCAATTTGAGTATTTCTATGCCGCTTATTCTGGAGTCGGAAATAAATTATTATCGTGTGGCAGATACACTTACATGGTTAAATCAGGCTATACGTGAAAAAAGGCCACACTATCTACATGATTATTTTTTCTTAAAAAAGGATCAATACGACACCATTCAACAGGATTCATTAGAAGTAATAAAGGTGTATCCAACAAGCGGAAATATTTTGGCGAAAGCAAAATATCCATATACAAATTCTACAATCGTTTTTGATAGTATTATTGATTTTGAAGCAACCACAGCCGACTGCAGGATCAAACGCGACCAGGAATATTCGCCTGCGATTACTTATGTGTTAAACGGGCAAACAGCCAATTCAGAGCACCTGGTGAGTGTACGATATAATGTTACCACTAAACAAAGGAAAGAAGGGAATATGTACATGCTGCTTGTTTTTGAAAATGATAAGGGAGCTTATGTATGGCTTCGTCCGAATTTGATGGACTTTATTTACGAAAATGATAAAAAAACAGATGCCTATTTCAGCTATCCATTTCCGGCATCAGTCAAACCGGGCGATATTATAAAAGCATTTATATGGAATCCGAATAAGAAAGAATTGTTTTTGAATCAAATGGAGATGCGTATTATAAGGTATAGTAGAGAATGAGTGAAACCACTTATATAAAGATACAACGATCATCAAGAGGGCTTATCATCGGCCTTTTCGCTGTGTATTTTCTTGTTGGTCTTTTTACATTTTCTGATTATGGTTTGTCGTGGGATGAGAACTCACAATGGAAAAATAATGGGCATGCGAACTATAATTTTATCTTCCATGACGATGAAAAAACATTGTTGGAAGGTATTGATAAATATCACGGACCTGCTTTTGAGCTGGTGTTGGTATTCATTGAAAAAGCATTTTCGATGCAGGAGCTACGCTCTATCTTTTTGATGCGTCATTTGTTTACATTTTTAACCTTTTTCATTTCTGCAATAGTTTTCTTTTTTCTATCCAGGAAGATCTTTAAAAAAGACTTGTTGGCCCTTCTAGGTGTGCTGATGTATGTGCTGAGTCCACACATTTACTCGCATTCTTTTTATAATTCAAAGGATGCTATCTTTTTAGCATTTATAGTATTTACTCTTTATGCCATGTTAAAATTCATGGAGAGTCCCGGAATCAAAAGTGCGTTTATTTACGCTTTGTTGAGTGCGTTTACTATTGATATCCGTATCATAGGGATATTATTACCATTGCTTACGGTTCTCTTGTTTATAGTTGATCTCTTTTTGAATAGAGATTGTGCTAAACAAGGCCTAAAGGCTTTTGCTTTTTATTTTATCTTTTTAATTCCTTTGATCATTTTGTTCTGGCCGGTATTGTGGATCGATCCTGTTTACCATTTTATAGAAGCATTAAAGGAAAACAGTAAATATCCCTGGGATGGTTTGGTTTTGTACTTTGGTGAATACACGAAAGCTTCTGAATTACCATGGCATTATTTGTTTGTCTGGAATTTTATTGCCCGTCCTATTCTGTATTCATTTCTATTTATTGTTGGTACGGGTTGTTTACTTATATCGTTTTTAAAAGCGCCTATCACATTCATTAAGGACCGGAGAACAGCGTTCATTATTGCAGCTATTTTTTTACTGCCCTTACTGGCCGTATTGTTGTTTAACAGTCCAGCTTTTGATACAGGAAGGCACTTTTATTTCATGCATTGTTCCTTTATCTTAATTGCATTATATGGAACAGCCTATTTAATGGAGCGCATTCGAGTGAAGAATATACTTCTTTTAGTTTATAGTTTATTTTTTCTTTCTTTCATAAGTGTGATCATCCGAATGATTCAATTGCATCCTTATCAGCATTTATATTTTAATTCGGCAATTGTTGGAGGATTACAGAAAGCACAGGCCAATTTTGAAACAGATTATTGGGGTTTGGCGGCTCGTCCGTTATTAGAGCAAATTGTCGAGAACGATACATCTACATCTATTCAACTGTTTGCTGAAAATTACCCCGGCAAATTGAATGCAGCTATGCTTTCTTTAGAGGATCGTAAAAGATTAGTATATGTGGATACTCCAGAAGTTGCGAAGTATTATTTAGGGGATTACAGATGGAAAAAGATCACCGATTATCGTTATCAAAGAGAGTTGTGTTCAGTTCAGCTGGAGGGAGTAAAAATTGCATCGGCATTTTTAGTTAGAAGTCCGGAACAGCTTTACTACGCCAAAGGCAAGCGATTGTTTTTTCATAAGAATGATTGCGAAAGGCCGGATTCATTGTGGACAAACAATTATATTGTTGAGAATAGCGATTCTTTAAAAGCCAATAGGTGTATGCTGTTGACCAATGGAATAGAATATTCTGATCAATTGGTAATTGATAAGCTTGGTGCTATGGCCGGAAAGAAAGGACTTATTTTAAAATTGAAATTTAAGTACCGAACCGAAGAAAACAATAATGACTTAAAATGGGTGGCGACAAGCGGTTTAGATCTGGATAAGCCTTATCAATGGATCTCTGTTTATCACATTTATGGGGCAGCAGAGCCGGGTTGGAGGGAGGTGTCTTGTGGCCTAGAACTAGCCGAAAATAACATAGACAATAATAAGATCAAATTATATTTGTGGAATATAAATAAAACAAAGATATTTATAGATGATATTGAAGTGGAACTAATAGAAGAGAATAATGAGCATTAAAAAACTATCGATAGTAATTCCAGCATACAATGAAGCTGCAACTATTCACTTGATCCTGAATAAGGTAATTGCAGTTCAGTTGTTAAATAATATTCAGAAAGAGATCATCATAGTGAATGATTGTTCGAAGGATGCTACTAAGGAGGTAATTGAAAAATACATTGCCGAGCACAAAGAGCATGATATCCGTTTGTTTAACCAGGAATACAATCAAGGAAAAGGAGCAGCTTTGCACAAAGGGATCTCTTTGGCAACAGGTGATTATTTGATCATTCAGGATGCAGATCTGGAATACGATCCGGAAGAATATAATGTATTGTTAAAACCGGTGGTTAATGGATTTGCTGATGTGGTATATGGCTCCCGTTTTATGGGAGGAAGACCTCACCGCATTCTTTTTTTCTGGCATACCATAGGTAATAAATTCCTCACCTTTTTATCCAACATGTTTACCAATTTGAATTTGTCTGATATGGAAACATGTTATAAATTATTTGATACCAAAACCATTCAATCCATCAAGTTAAAAGAAAAGCGCTTTGGTTTTGAACCCGAAGTAACAGCCAAAATTGCCCGTGTTCCAAAGATCCGAATTTACGAAGTGGGAATTTCCTATTATGGAAGAACCTACGAAGAAGGAAAAAAAATTGGTTGGAAAGATGGGTTTAGAGCGATCTGGTGTATTTTAAAGTATAATTTATTTAAGTGATTCAATCAAAATTATATTTTCCCGAAAAGTCGAAATGGCTTTTTTTAATGTTGTTGCTAATTCTAATGTTAGTTTACAATTATCAGCAGATCCTTTTTCTGCCACCGGGAGTCATTCATCAATGGAGACAATGCGATGGCTTATCTTTTGCTACCAATTACTTGGAGGAGGGCTTTCATTTGTTTAGCCCGGCTATTCACTGGTCAGGTTTAGATGGAACAGGAAAAGCAACTAGCGAATTCCCCATATTGTATTATTTAGTTGCGTTAATATGGAAGATAACAGGCAAAAGTGAACTTGTTTTCCGGTTGGTAAATTTAACGATTGTTATTTTTGGACTTTTTTTCCTTTTTCGTTTTATTGAAAAACGATTGAAAGATTCTGTTTGGGCAATACTGATTACCCTATTTGTATTTAGCTCTCCTGTTTTGGCTTACTATTCAAATAACTTCTTGATGGATACACCAGCCTTAGCTCTCACCTTTATAGCATGGTATTTTTTTGGAGAATATTACGAAAGTGGAAACATAAAACATTTTAATCGCTCCATGCTATTTTTTTTAATAGCTGGCCTTTTAAAGATTACAACAGCTATTAGTTTAGTCGCCTTGATCGTTATATTTTTTCTTGAGCTATTGGGAATATTAAAATTTAGAAAAGAGAAAAAAATATTTATCGAACCAATAAAACTTATTCCTGCTATCATTTTTGTTGTAATAATTTTATTTGCGTGGTATTCCTATGCAGCCTATTATAATAGTATTCACAACCGTGGTGTATTCTTGATGACAATCCTGCCTATTTGGGATAAAACCCTGGTGGAGATTATTGCCGGATTAGATGTATTTATAGGAGGGATGATGCTTCCTCAGTTTTTAAATATTGAGGCTCTCATATTTATTGGAATATTGTTCGTGTCTCAAATTTTACTATTTCGGAAAACAAATAAATTATTTTTTATAATTACCCTTTTGCTTTTTTTTGCAGTAATATCTTATTTATGTCTGTGGTTTGGTGTATTACCTGAAAACCATGATTATTATCTAATTTTACCACAAATATTTATCGTTTTTGTTTTACTATCATTCTTTGTTTTATTAAAAGAGAGAAATGAAAAAATATTTGCATCTAATTGGGCCAAGATAATCTTTTTGCTTTTTCTTGTTTTGAACATATATAATGCAGGAGCAAAAACAGCCGTTAAATATTTTAATACTCCTACTTATGATGATTATCCTAAATCATATTCTAAAGAAAACAAGGATTTTATTAATTGGTTAAAAAATGATTTTAAGTACTTGAAAAATTCGTGCCGTGAAGTTACGCCTTATTTAAGGCAATTGGGAATTTCACGTAATGATAAAGTAATATCTATCCCAGATGCAAGTACAAATATTACTTTGTATTATATGGATCAGAAAGGCTATACTGATTTTGGTGCGCCTTTTCCACGAGAGGTCAATTGGTTTAATGAAAAGATATTAAATGATAGTGTAAAGTATTTAATTGTACATGACCCCACTGTACTTAACGATCCTGCTGTAGTGCCATTTACTCAGCATTTGGTAGGAGAATACAAAAACATAAAAATATTTGACTTAACAAAACCAATTGTTGAAGTTAAACAGTCTTTTTTCTATGACTTTGAGAAGTCTGATGGAATAGGCAATGCCCATACTATTATTTACTCCGATAATTGCTTCGGGAAAAAGTGCTGTTCATTGAATGATAGCACTGAATTCGGCCCGATATTCTCATTTGAATCAACTAATTGCAAAGACTTTTCTGCAATAAAAAGCATTGATTTAGATTTTAAAACAATTATCCCTAATGCATCTAAAGATTTAATGTTTGCTTTTCAAGTAACCGATAGTTTAAAAAATGTACTGCTTTGGGATAAGATATTGCTTGAAACGAAATCAATAGATTGGACTAATTGTCATTATAATTATAATTTGAAAGGACAGCAATTAAAGGGTAATAAACTTGAAATATTTATTTGGAATAAAGGAAAAACCTCTGTATTATTCGATGATGTGAATATTACATTAAAAGGATATAAGTAGATTTAATAACCCCAATAATCAATTTTCCAATCATCTACATAAAACATTTCTTTTGATTTGTTCCATATGTAGATTGAAACAAACTCATTTTTAGTTAAATTTTTGGGTATAGAGAATTGACAATTTATTTGTTGCCATTTGGTTTTGCTGTCTCTGCTGTCTGGTTTTATAGATCGGCTTTCCCAGGTTATATTTTTACCATTAATATCATCTATTGAAAAAACAATTAAAGCTTGAGTGCTATCTCCTTGTGCCTTGTAATAAGACGTGCTAAATTTAATAAGACTGGCATTTGATGGAATTTTGTCTCCCGGAATTTTTAGTGTTGCACTGTATTCGTTTTTAGGACTTAATTCACAGCTCTTCTTTCCACTGTTGGCTTGCTGTTCGTTAATAGTAATTGTATTTAGTAGATCTTTATTTTCTTCAAAGTCATAGGAAAGAGTACTAATTTCTTTTAACTGCTTTGGCTTCGACAATTTCATGAACACGTATACTTCAAATTTATATCCGCCTAATGTTGTAAATTCTGTTTGGGGCTTGAAGGTTTTGATCAATTCAAAATTCGGATCATTGATAATTGTGTCAAGTGGAATACGACATTCATTTGGTCCAAAATGAGCATCCCAAAATACGATCGTGCTATCCGGAATTGCACCAATACCCCATTCTTTGATAGATGGATATAGCCCCCATAGTTCGCCTACTTTGTCAGGATTAAATGGATCAACATCAAGAACATGAGCCAAAAGAGGGTATAAATAATATACTTTATGTTTCGTGTAGTTCGACTCCTTATACCAATCTCCCGCTTCTTTTATCAAAGCTTGTTCCTGATCTAGTTTAAATGGGAAATAATCATGTTTAAAAGGACTTCTTATTACCCAAACTAATGTTATTGTAATGACTGTATATTCTATCCATTTTTTATTTTGGAAAACAGGTAGCATTATCCCATTCAATCCTCTTAAACAAATTAGTGCAGAGCAGGGAATAACTCCGGCTAACACCCTTAATAATCCCAGAGAATTGGCAAGCCCTTTCCACCACATGAAAGAGTGGGCAATAAAATATATTAAGAATGAGCCATAAATTAAAATAGTTTCTTCCGGAAGCTTATTTTCAATGACCTTTTTATTTACAACCGATTTATACAAAGGCTTAAGAAGAAAGATCAAGCCTGCCACAAACAGTATTCCTAGCGCTGAACCCCATATGAAGTTGTGGTTGTGAACAAAGTGCAGTAATTCACCACTCCCATAAAAGTCTTTGTTGTTTCCATTATATGGATTTTGATTTTTTATCCAAAAAAAGTCATCATAATAAAAAAAGCCGATAACGCTATAAACAAGCGTGCCAAAGCCTAAAAAAAGAATTTGTAAAAACTTTTTTCTGTACAAAAAGATCAATAAAAAGAGTGGTAAAATCAGATTGCCTTCCGTTCTTACAAATGGTAAAAAGGAGACAAGAATAGCTGCCCAAACATATCTTTCAGTTAAGCATAGATAAATGGAAAGAATAAGTACAAGACCAAATAAGGGTTCTGTTAGTCCGCTATTAATTGTTGGAAAATAGCTTGGAGTAAATAATAAAAAAGGGATAGCTAATAATGCATATTTGAAATTTAGCAATTCTGCAATTCGGTATGTAAAATAAGCAGATCCAACAGCGCAAAGTATATTGAAGATATTGATACCCAATAGACCAAATTGCGAGAAGGGGGAACTAATAATTGTGAAAAAGGGTTTCCCCCAACTGTAAAGCATTAAGTCGTGGTGATCCCAGCAATATCTTGAAATCAGATAATGCCTTATGCCATCTCCGGGATCATAAGTTGCCTCAGAAAAGTAGGAAATGAAAAAAAATAAAGCAAAACTTAAAAATAGAATTGCAGAGGTTGTAAGTTTATTTTGAAAAAATTTATTTACCATCTGTTATTTTTTTCAGATCTGATATCCAAGCCTTTAATAAAGTCATTTCTTCTTTTCCGATGACATTAATGTCAATTAATTTTTGATAGCAGCTGATTAGATTATCATAAATATTTTCATGACCCGGTTTTAGACTTAAAGCTTGTAATTCTTTACAGATATTGAAGTTGTTGGTATATCCGGAGATCTCATCTTCAAAATCTTTCATCAGGTTATGCTCATTACGTTCTTGCCAAACAGTTGGTTCGTGATACAATACACTCCATCCACATTCCCAGGCTATACGTTGTGCCACATAACTTCTCCAGATATCGGTCATTCTAAAACTGCAATAAGAAGGTAGGTACATCAATGCAAATGCTTCTTTGAACCAATAGGTGTTCTGGCTGTTAAACGGACTCCAGGCATTTTTACCCAATGCTAATTGGGTTTTTATCTCAAAATTCAAAGGTAATGGATACGTTAAACGGTACACCGCATCCACATCCGGGTTTTCATCTGCTAATCCTTGTTGAATAGGGCAATTAATAGCTCTGTTCTCTAATGTAGCTGTGTCGATCTGTTTCTTTTGAAGTTCTTCCAACGGAAAGCCTCGAGGCCAGATCATGTTCTTTGTAAAGTAATGATACACATTCACCCACCCCGTGTTCTCAAAAGCATAACTTTTTACTTCACGTGTTTTCGGTTCCCAAAATTCTTTTCGTGGAATATTATCATCATCCGTTTCAACTAATTCGGTTGCTCCGTTTTGTATAGCGATCAAATAGCCTAAGTTCTTACGGGAATAATGACGTGTAGGGGTGATTTTTGCCAATTCAAAAGGCAATGTTAACTGGCGGTCAACACTCCAGAAATCACATCCTTCCAATTTAAATTCCGCAGGCGATTTGGTATCACCAATTACAATAAATGGTGTATTGTGTTCTTTACATTCTTTTGCAAACTGTTTTAAAATCGGATGTTGATCGTTAGCAATAGAGGTGATTATAAGTGATTTCATATTTATAGCGAAGGCGCAAGGGCGCAATGTTAATTCGTTTATATGTCGTTTTTGTTTCTCTGTTTTTACTTCAAATATTTCAAGGGCCAGAATTCTCTGATACTTAAGCTATTCCATCATTATCAAATATAAGTTCAAATTTCATTAATACAGCTATGTTTTAAAAATTCGTAATTCGTAAATTCGCTTTCAATGTGATTTCTATTCGTAATTCGGAGCTATAATGTTGGCGAATTACCCATTAATCGTTGGATGAAATAATAAAATAAGGTTTGGTAAGCATTCTTGATCGCATTTTTTGATACACGTGGCGAAGGTGCCTGATAGTGAATAGGCACTTCAAACATTCTTCTTTTACGTAACAAATAACGTAGCTCTGTTTGATAAAAATGCGCCTTTGATTTAAACTCATGATTAATGATCTTTGCCACAACATCGCGGTGGAAACCCTGATAGCCGGAGGTCATATCTTTTAGTTTGGTGCCTAATAACAAATTGGCCAATACAGTTCCTGTCTTGGATAATAATCTACGTTTGAAAGGAGAGTCGCCCATGGAACCACCGTTGATAAACCGGCTTCCAAAAGCACATTCATTTCCTTCATTTAAAACTCGTAAGAACATAGGAATAGCTCTTGGGTCGTGAGATAGACCTGCGTCCATTTCAATGATGATCTCATGGCCGGCTTCATAAGCTACACGTAATCCTTTTACATAAGCATCCACCACATTTTTATTTTCAGGTGCCCAAACAGTTACATATCGGGGGTCTTTAGCCGACAATTCCTGACACAATTCCAGGGTGCGGTCTTTAGAGGCTTTATCGATAATAAAATAAACGTTTCCGGGGTTCAATTCATCAATTACGAAATTAACCATGTCAATGAATGGTTTAAAATCTTCTTCCTCGTTAGCCATAGGAACCACAATGGCCCATTTTTTATAATAAAACATCTTATTAGGTATTACTCTACAAATATATATTTTTTAGGGAAAGATCATACAAAATTATTGGTTATAATAGAGCCAAATAGCATTGTTTACAAATTCTTCAGTTGGATTAATGTTTTTCTTTTTTGCATTTTTGAGCATCAAATTTTTCCATTTTTTATTTTTTTCTATATTTTCAAGAACCTTGTGCGTATACATTCTAAATTCTTTCAATTTCAAATTTTTGTAGTTTTGATCATATGATGAATAATGTTCATATAGCTGATCAATAAAGTTATATGGATATTGATTCAGTGTTCCATCTGTGCCTAATATTAGAATTGTCGAATATTTTTCAGCATCATTTCTTTTGTTCATTTCAGGCTTATTATAAAGACGATACTCAACAGTGTCAAAAATATAATATGGAATTTTAGTTTCTTTTATACAGCTATAATAGCTATCTCCAACTACTAATAATTTTTGTGTTTTTGAAAGAGGAGCAAAGTTGTATTTAAATGAGAAATAGGACATTTTATAATGTGGAATAATTGAGAATGTGTTCATCAAATTTGCAGCATCATAATCGCTAGGTCTTGCAGGAAATTCAAAATTATAATCTTTGATTGTCACCTTATTTAATGAGATCTTCTGGATCTGCTCTAAATAATTTTTAAAGGTATCAATAGCAATATAGCTAGCATATTCGCTCCAATGCACACCCGCCTTCGAAAACAGTGGGTATCTACAAGTATCTTTTATTTTTAAAAAATATTCCCGCAGGTCAAGAAAGTTCAGAGAGCTTTTAGCAAAGGCTTTTTTGTAGCAAGCATAATTAGTGCTATCCGGATGATTGTTTGTTTTGTGAGCGTCAGGGATGTATTCCGGGAAAAAACTTCCTTTCCCGGGTGCTATTGCGAAGACTAACGTAATATTTTTCTGTTTTAAAATACTATCTACCACTTTTGCTTTTTCAATTTGTAAGTTGATGTAGGCGCTTCCCATAAAGTCATTTCCATTTACTGCATCAATATAATTTCTGACGTATAAATAGCCATTTTTTCCAACTACAACCGATTGTATTTTAGAAATTTTGAATAGGCTGTAATTGATCTGTGACTGCAACTCAATGAAAAAATCATGAAATCCAATTTGATCATTGTATGCAGTTTCAAATTGTTTTTGAAATTCTCCGTTCTTCCATTTGTCTATTGCTAATGTTGGGTAATCTTCAATATTAAAAAATCCTTCCAGGGGTTTTTCTTTGATCAGTTTAAGATGTTGTTGTATCAAAGGAAAAAATAAGGATATTATAAAGAACACAAACACGAAATGTTTCACGGTAAGCGATGGTATATGTTTAGTCTTTTCCATTAAAAACGATAATAAATAAATGGATTAAAACTGGCACTTATCATAGCACTTGCACTTAATATCAAGAGTGTATAACAGATCAAGCCTAGAACAAGTGTTTTTTTGTTGCTGTAGAAATTAAAATAAATGCTTTTTTCAATTGCTTGTTGGAATTTTAAGAGATTCATAAATGAGAGAATCACTGCTATTCCTAGTATCACATAAAAATCGATCAAGTAGATCTGGTATGTTGGATGCAGATCAACAACAAATAATTTGTCCAGATAAAGCATCGCATCTCCCAGATCTTCAGCTCTAAAAAACACCCAACCGATCATAACAATGAAAAAGGTGATGAGCATGCTTGGTAGCTTTCCTATCTTGGAATAGAATGTATTCAGGAATATACGCTCTATGATCAGGAAAAGACCATGATAACAGCCCCAAACAATAAAGGTCCAGGAGGCTCCGTGCCATAAGCCTGAAATAAAGAATACAAATGCCAGATTAAAATACAAGCGTTTTTTTGATTCAACTCTATTGCCACCTATTGGAATGTATAAATAATCACGCATCCATCTGCCTAGGGTAATGTGCCAGCGTTGCCAAAATTCAGTAATGCTTTGTGAACTATATGGAGAGTTAAAATTCTCTGGAAATGTAAAGCCCAGCATTCTGGCAATACCAATGGCCATATCGGAATAACCCGAGAAATCAAAATAGATCTGGAAAGTGTAGGCAATGATACCAAGCCAGGCATCTGCAGTGTTGACCAATTGAAAACTGGAATCGAAGATCTTGTCGGCTTCAGCTCCAAGTACATTGGCGATCAGCACTTTTTTTGATAGACCAATAATGAATCGATAAAGTCCGGATAGTTTATTGTCGATTGTTTCTTTGTCTTTCCTGTCAATAATCTGATCTGCAATTTCATTGTAACGCACAATTGGTCCGGCAACTAATTCAGGAAATAGAAGAATGAAAAGAAAATAATTGGCAATTGAATCAAATGATCGATGTGTTTGTCTGTATACATCAATGGTATAACTTAGTTTTTTAAAGGTAAAGAACGAGATCCCTATTGGCAATGCAATGTCTGTCCAGCCAACGATTCCTCCCGCACCCCAGGTCGACACAAGCGTATTTACATTTTCTACAAAAAAATTAGCGTATTTGAAATAGGCTAGCGATCCGACATTTAGAACAATGGAAGCTAAAAGGAAATATTTTTTTTGTTTGGGAACAGCAGCTTGTTCCATTTTCCGGACAAGGTAAAAGTCTAGTATCAAAGAGCCGATAACAAAGAACACAAATAGTGGTGCGCCCCATGTAAAGAATAATAAACTCGCAAAAAGTAAAAAGTGATTTTTAAATTTTTGTGGTAAGGAATAATAGATCAGCAGAAATGCCGGCAGAAAACCAAATAGAAAAAGCGTGCTGCTGAATACCATTTTTACTCAATTACCAATTCATAGATCTCTCCCGGAATATCATTGAGCGGGAAGGGCAAGTTATCCTGCGAATAAGGAGCGCCCGGCCACCATTGTGTATTATGATATTCTTGAGTAATGATCAATAACATTTGGTTGTTAGGAATAGAAGTAACTGTTTCATTCATATAACCCACCTCACGCATCTTATCTGGGGATGGACCTATTCTCCAAATGATCTCAGTTGGTCGCCAATCTATTTCAAAATAATAAAACTCGCCCGCAAATAATTCATCGTCTTTTTCTTCTTTCTTTTCTGTTATTGCTCTGTACCAATGATCCCAACGGTGTGTGTAGTATGTTTGTCCTTTGTATTCAATTGGATTGCAGCCTACACCAAAGTTCTTTGGCTCCCAGCAAGCCATATCCCAATTGGTACAAGCAACGGTAATATGGTCATCGTTTTTCGTAATATCATCGGGCATAGGAATATTCCAACTGTTCATGTTCTTGTTATTGTCGTTCGGATTTTTAAATACCGGTGGAAATTCATTATCCGGACAATAAGGCGGTGTTTTTAAGATCTCAAAATCGATCTCGGAATAATCTACGGCAGCAACACGTTTATCATCCTTGCCTCCCCAATAGCTGGCCATATAGCCTTCTTTGTTACAGCTACGTCTGAAGTTCCATTCTCCACCCCCTTGTGTGATCAACCAGATGGCATTCGTCAATCCATTCCATACACCATTTTTATTCAGTAATTCGGTAAGCTTTACTTTTACTCTGTATTTTCCGTATGTAAAACCATGACGGGTAATGATACCAACACTTTCTTTTTTCCATTCCCCATATTTTGTTCCCGGATTTTTGATCACGATCTTATTCTCTTTTTGATCGGAGAAAACTGTTTGACAAGGATGCTTTGCTGTTTGGATCAAGGTAGGAATGAGCTCCTCCTTTTTATAAAAACTCTTGTTCCAATTATAATCGGTTTTTGAATAGTTATCCTTTAATATGTCGGCAATAACCGGAATGTTTTCCATTTTAGTAGATGCATCTACATAATTAATGAACTGTTGAATGGGTGCATTTTTATAAAGGTTGGAGTCTTGTCCACAAGTAGCACAGAAATAAGATCTGTCGTACTCCTTTCCATTAAAAACCATGTCGTTGATGTAAATCCCTGTTCCTAAATTAGGTTTGGCAACAACAAGTAAGCTTTTTTCGGAAGTATAGGCAATGGTATTTTTTAAACCCTTCCCTTTTCCATAATTGAAAAAGTAGTAGGGATTAACAAAATGGTCTTTTGCTTTTTTGCTGATATCTTGTACCTCTGCCGGAATAGTTTTTAGATCATCTTCTGTACAAACTACAAGCATAAATTTATATTCTCCTACTCTCGGATTTCTTTTCCAACGGTCGTTCTTGCCATTTGAAAAATAACGTTGGTCATTGCGTGGATTTCCAACGATTCTGAATTTGTCGGTGATCGTATGATACTCATCGTCATTTGCAATGGCTGTTGTGCTTTTGAAAGCGATGCCCGTTTCTTCCCAGCTGCCATAAAAATTTTCTTCTGCTAAAGGATTTTCATTTTTGGATACAGAATCTATTTCCGGAAATTTATAGCGCTCATTTTGATAGTAGATTTTATAATAAAATTTTTGTGGAACAGTTCCGGTATTCTTGATCTCAAAGGATAATTCAAATTTTCCATCTTTTGTTTGCGCAACAGAAGGCACAGAAAACCCTTCCATGGCATTGTTGTAATCAAGGTAAACACGTTTATTCAAACTGTCCATTTGATAATTTGATAATGGATCAATATTATTCAAGCTGAACTTTTCACAACTGAGTGTTGGTCCATTTTGACTTCCATTACTGCAGGAGAAAAGACCGGCAGTGATAACTGTCAATAAGAAAAATACGATGCTCGAATATGTATTATTATTTTTCAAAGGTGTATAGTTCTATTTTATTGGGAAATTGTTTGTTGTTTTCAATACTTGAACACATGATCCCGTCAAATTTGCTATCTGCGCAATTAGATGAGAATACAAGTAACGATAGATTGTTTTCGGAGTAAAAATTGCCGCTTACCAGTTTGGTGAATTCATAATATTTTGGATTATGATCGGATTCATATCCTTTAAAATCGATCATGTAACGAATGGTTGGATCGTTGTTTTCGGTCGAAATTAATTTCAGATCAAAACGCCAATCCTTATTCAACAGTAGTGTTTGTTTGCTTCCCGCAATTGATCCTGTATAATACACATCATTTGCGTGAAACACCGTTTGAGCACTTGCAGGAATGTTGATCATTTTTTCCTGCCATTCTTCATTGATTAGTTGCAGCGAAAGAAGTGACTTTCCATTGCTTAATGTCAATGCATCTTTATCTGTAAATGTTTTTCCGGAGCTGATGAATGCCTGTTGTTGATACCAATGTTCTTTTAGACTATTTTTTCCTGTAATTCCTATTTGCCATTTGTTATTTAAATAATTGAGGGTCTGCCAGTTTCCGTTCGTTGTATTAATACAAAGAAGGTCTTGTTTCCCATCACTGTTATAATCGCCAGAAAAGTAAACATTGGAAGGTTCAAACAGTGATGATTCATTTGCACTTGACTCAGCAATTTTTTCAAATTCTTTTTTATTCGTGTTAAGAGAATAGATGCGTGCTGTTTTATTTTTAATGCACACCAACTCATCTGTTTTAGATGAAGCAATAAAATTTCCGGAAACAATATTGTCTTTTGACGAGTATTCTGCTAATGAATTTGATGAGATTTTTTTGTTCAGAAAATAGAATTCAAATGGAGGCGTGTTTTTGATGGGTGTAAACCCTTTTTCATATTGCGCATTCAATTCTAAAGATGAAGGAAGCCCTTTCCGTTCATTAGGTGTTCCATAAACGATCTCAAGGTCATCAACGATCACTCCCGTTTTTCCTTTATTCCAAATATTGATCTGAATTTTATTGTCGGAAGTTAATCTCTCTACAGGTACATTAAACGATGCATTTAGCTTTGTCCAGGTATTGATTGGAAAAACAGAATTTTCAGTGCTTTTCCCTTCCCAGAAAATAGCTTCTCCATTTTGTTCGTTTATAGAAGAAGCGGTTAAAACTAAATTAGGTTTTTCTTGAGTGGGATAAACCCATACACTTGCCGATACTTTTTTAAAAGGTTCTGTCGCTATCTCTTTTATTACCTTAACGATACTTGGTCCGTATTCTTTTCCATCGCTCATGTCAATGGCTTGTTTACCGGAATGAGCTGTTGTTGCTTTGATATTTTCCGGACCGACAATTCCTTCTGTTGTTTCAAAATCGAAAAGGAAGTTGGAATTAGAAACCAACACATCATTAGCGATCTTTGTATTACCGAAAATGTCGATCACCAGATCATCGATGTAAAATTCTTCTTTGGTTTTGTTCCATACATAAACACTGATACTGTTGCCGGGTGCAATAAATTCAGGGTTTATTTCATAGTTGAAGTTGTTCTTGTTCCAATTGTTGATTGGATCAAATACCAAAGGCTTTCCTTCCCAAAAAATATTTTTTTGCTCTTTTGCATTGTCAATAGACACGACTAGCACAGCATCTTTGATTTTCTGTTTTGAGAAGGACTGAACCCCAATAGTGATCTTTTGAATGCCTTGAAAGGATGGAATGTCTTGAAATAGTTTATTGAAGCCGATGCTGTATTCTAGATCTTTTGAAAGTTTATGAGACTGCTGCCCGGATGAAAAAATATCTTTTGTTAGTCGTGGATCATTAAGCATTTCCATATCCTGTAGCTCATGATACAAGTTTGTAAAAATTAATGAATCCTTTTTAGGAGTGATATTACCGTTGGAGGCGGTTTCTCCTTCATGGTTTGTATTACAGGAAATGCTTAGCGGAATTGCAAACAAAAATAAATACCGTGTCAAGATCCGCAATTTCATATTTATTATTAATAAAATGTAACATTTAGATCATCGATCAAGATCTCTTCTTTAGAAGTGTTCCACAAGTACAATTTGATAAAATGCTCCGGATTGATACTGGATGGCAATTTAAAACCATCTTTGATCTCAACCCATTTGTTGAGTTCTTTAGTTTTTTCATTCACAATATTTCCTGCCCAAAAGATATTTTTTCCGGTGATATCGTCAATGCTGACAACCGACTTTGCAGTTGCTTTAGGCGATTTGAAATAGATCCAATAAGTAAATGCAACAGAGTCAAATTTCTCAGCGCTAATTGATTTAACCGGTTTGTTTAATCCAACGCTGTATAAATTTGTGGAGTCCATCACGGATATGCGTTTCCCTGTATGCGCCCCATCTATTTCTCTGATCGTGTGCATAGAGCCCCACTCTTCATGTTCTAATGATTGAGTAAATGTTGCTTTAGGTAAAATAGGTTTTACTTCTTCTGTTTTTATTTCTTCTTGTTTGCATGAAAACAAAAAAGTTGCAGTAACTGCAAGTAAAAAGTATTTCATAATAAATTTATGCTGTATGGAATTGTTTTTTCTTTTCAATAGAAGCCTTGATGTCTTCCAACTGTCCTTTAGGGATAGCGCCAATTAACTTTTTAGTGTATTCCGATTGCGGATTGGTATAGATACTATCTGCATCTCCCATTTCTTCAACCTTTCCTTTATTCATTACTACCATACGGTCGCTCATGAATTTTACAACTGAAAGATCGTGTGAAATGAAGATATATGTAAAATCGAATTCCCGTTTTAATTCGTTTAGCAAGTTAAGTACTTGTGCTTGCACTGAAACGTCTAATGCCGAAACGGATTCATCGCAGATGATGAATTTAGGACGCAATGCCAATGCTCGTGCAATACAGATACGCTGACGTTGACCACCGGAGAACTCATGCGGATAGCGGTAAAAATGACTTTCATTCATGTTTACCCGTTGAAGCAATTCGATCACGCGTTCTTTACGGGCTTTGTCATTTTCTAATATGCCATGTACCTGCATCGGCTCCATGATGGCTTGTCCGATCGTGATACGTGGATTAAGAGATGAATAAGGATCCTGAAAGATGATCTGAATATCTTTACGCAGATCACGCATTTCCTTTGTGCTTATAGTAGTAATGTTCTTTCCATTGAAAAGAACTTCTCCTCCGGTAGGTTCTATCAAACGCAAAACAGTTCTTCCTAATGTTGTTTTTCCGCATCCCGATTCTCCTACCAATCCTAATGTTTCACCCGGATAAACGTCAAAGCTTACATCATCCACTGCTCTTACATGATCTTTTGCTTTACCGAATATTCCTTTTTTAATAGGGAAATAAGTTTTTAAATTCTTGATCTGTAGGATCGGTTCTTTGGCATATAGCTTTTTGTGTGCCTCTTCGCGTTCCTGTTTTGTAACAACTAATTTTTCGGTAACATCAGCAACCGATTGTGAACTCTCGATCATCTCTCCGCTATCATTTGTTTTCATGAAGTCAGCAACAGTTGGCAACCAATGTAAGCGTTTGTTCAATGGTGGACGACAAGCTAACAGTCCTTTTGTATAGGGGTGTTGAGGATTAGAGAATATTTCGAGTACGGTTCCTTGTTCAACAATCTTTCCTTTATACATCACAACCACTTTGTCTGCTAATTCAGCAATAACACCAAGGTCATGCGTAATAAACATGATTCCCATTTCGTGTTCACGCTGAAGCTTCAACATCAGATCTAAAATGGTCGCCTGAACAGTTACATCCAAAGCGGTTGTAGGTTCATCGGCAATTAGGATATTGGGTTGGCAACTCATGGCCATAGCGATCATTACCCTTTGTTTTTGCCCACCGGATATTTGGTGTGGATAGCTGTCGAATATGTCTTCCGGGCGAGGCAATTGTACCTCATTGAACAATGCGATCGTTTTTTCTTTAGCTTCTTTCTTAGAACATTTTTGATGTAAAAGAATCGCCTCCATCACCTGATCTCCACAGGTATAAACCGGATTTAAAGAGGTCATAGGTTCCTGAAAGATCATGGCAATTTCATTTCCTCTTAATTGGCGCATCTCTTTTTCAGATAGCGTTACCAGATCAATTGGGCCTTTGGTTTTAGAATGATAAATGATCTCACCACCGGTAATTTTACCGGGAGGATTGGGGATCAAACGCATCACAGATAGAGAGGTAACAGATTTTCCGGATCCTGACTCACCAACAATACCAATGGTTTCCCCTTTGGAAAGTGTAAAAGAAATATCGTTTACGGCTTTTACCGTTTCATCCTCTGTACGGAATTCGGTAACCAGGTTCTTGATCTCTAAAAGTGTTTCTTTTGCCATCTCGATTCTTGATTTTTCAAAGAGTGCTAAAAGTACGTTTTGTTGGGCAATTATGCAAGAATTAAAAGCCCTTTAGAGTAAAAGGGTGGGTCTAGTTTTTGTCAGGATAGATCCAGATAGAGATCTTTCCGGGATTGTTTTCAACTGTAAAGTCGGCACTTTCATCACTTAGGTTGATCCTTACATCACCAAATTTTCCTGATTTTACAGTCCATACAGCAAATCCCATGTGATCTTCACAAACGCCATAGTGCTGGTCGAAGTACTTTTTGAACCCATCATACACCGTTTCTGTTGAGGCTGCATTTGTTATAAAAACATCGGCCTGGATCTCGCTTAATTCGTTTTCTTCAAAATTGTAGGCTACATTATAAGATCCAAGCGTATCCATTCCGTATTCATAGTATAAATACCCTTCATCTGCTTCTATAGGCTGGGAAGTTTCTGTTTTTTGAATAGTATCAAACTTGTCGCCTAATGCAAATCCTCTAAAAACCCCGGCATCACTCTTCATTACTTGTTCGAAAACAGAACCATACTGAGCTAACTCTGATTTAGGCTCAGAACATGACTGCATCAAAAGTACGATCATGGCAAATCCTGCTAGTAAAACTGATTTCGAAAGTGGCTTAAACATGTTGTTGTAGGAATATCTCGAGCAAAAGTATAAAAATTAAAAACACCATCAGGTTAGAACTACATTTTTATCTTCTATTTGTTGTTCGCCCATAAATCGTAATAATAACCGGGCAACCGTCAATACATCTTTTTGGCAATAGGTAACAATTCGTTTCATGTCTTTTTCTTCCCAATATACACGGGCCACATCGCTACCATCTATATCGTCTTTTGGAGTTGGGATATTGAATATATGTGCTAAAAGATTTAAAGAGGTAAAGCTCTTATAGTCGCCAAACTTCCAGAGTTCCATTGTATCCAGGTGTTGAACTTCCCAGGGTTTTTTTCCTGCAATGTTCAGTGCTTTAGGAAGTTTGATACCGTTGATGAGCATTCTTCTGCACAAGAAGGGAAAATCAAATTCCTTTCCGTTATGTGCGCATAACAGATGCTCTTTTCTGTTGAAATGCTTGTTGAGTAATCCTGCAAAATCCTTTAGAAGTTGTTTTTCATCTTCGTGATAAAATGATTTAATGCGGAATTCTTTTGCATTGAAAAATCCAACTGAGATACAGATCACTTTTGCAAACTCTGCATAAACCCCGGCTTTTTTGTATTGATTTTCCGGACTATCACTCGTAGGATACCTGAATTTAGAGTCCCACAGGCTTCGGACATTTTCATTTAGTTCATTATATTTATATACGATGGGAGCAGTTTCTACGTCTAAAAATAAAATGTTT
>JAEUTU010000067.1 GCA_016786925.1 Bacteroidia bacterium | reverse complement strand
AAAATGGTTGGGGATATGATGATCAAAGGCTTGCCTGATGAACAGGGGACTATCGAGATCGGTTATGGGACTTACGATAAACATCAAGGGAAAGGTTATATGACAGAGGCGGTAGGCCTATTGTCGGATTGGGCACTCTCCCACTCTTCTGTAAAAAAAATAAAAGCAGAGACAAGGAAGGGAAATATAGCTTCACAAAAAATTCTTAAAAGCAATGGTTTTGTGATCGGAGCTGAGGATCAAGAGTTCATTCACTGGCATTTAACCAAATAAAAAAGCGCCATTGAAACTCAATGGCGCTTTTTATTTATTGTTTTTCTATTATTTCTTAGCAACTACATTCACTGCCAATTCGAAATCATCATAGATCGCTTTGTCGCCAATCCCTTCGAAGAAGCTTGCTGAACCATATTTAATATCAAATTTTGTTCTGTTTACAGTGATCTTAGCTACCGTAACAACTGCTTTGTCATTCATAGTAATAACAGCAGGGAAAGTGATCTCGTTTGTAATTCCTTTGATCGTTAATTTACCTGTTACATCGTAGTTTGTTCCTTCTTTTTGAGCCACTTTTGTGATCTCAAATTTAGCTGTAGGATTTTTTTCTACGCTAAAGAAATCATCCGACTTTAAGTGTCCGATCAATTTACCGTTCCACTCTTTGTCAGTTAAGTCTGTACAAGTAATAGAGTTCATATCAAATTCGAATGAACCACCTGCAATTTTACCATGATCTACTGATAATGTACCTTTTGAAATAGAGATACCACCTTTGTGTTCACCTGTTACTTTTTTAGCTAACCAATTTGCTGTTGTTGCTTTGGTGTCAACATTAAAAGTATCAGTGTGTTTTTTTTCCGGTGCTGTGAAAGCAAATGCAACTACTGCAGCTACTGCAATAACGCCTGTTGTAAGTTTGTTTATCATTGTTTTATTTTTGGTTTTTAAGTTTAACACTGCAAATATATAAATTATATGTATATACATATAATGTTTTAACATTATTTTTATAATTGAAAGTTAAGTTCTTGATTTTCAAT
Organism: Bacteroidia bacterium; assembly: GCA_016786925.1. Taxonomy (GTDB): domain Bacteria; phylum Bacteroidota; class Bacteroidia; order 2-12-FULL-35-15; family 2-12-FULL-35-15; genus 2-12-FULL-35-15. The sequence goes on along the minus strand of JAEUTU010000067.1, from coordinate 4,970 downwards.
TTTTTATTATTTTTTGAAATCGATAGAAAGTGAATTTACACAATATCTCAAGCCTGTTGGCTGAGGACCATCATCAAAAACATGGCCAAGATGTCCGCCACATTTAGTGCAAGTGATCTCTGTTCTGATCATGCCGTGACTGGTATCGCGTGTATAGGTAATTTTAGTAGAATCGATGGCTTCAAAAAAGCTGGGCCAGCCACAGCCGGCATCAAATTTTGTATCCGATTTAAACAGTTCTTCCCCACAAGCAGCACATACATAGGTTCCTTTTTCGGTATGTTTATAGAACTTGCCTGAGAAAGGTGCCTCTGTCCCTTTCTGACGGATCACATGATACTGTTCAGGACTTAAAACCTGCTTCCACTCTTCTTCTGTTTTATTAACTGTTTTATTGGTGCTATCGTTGTTCATAGTAGATGTGTTCGTTGATGGTGTTTGACTATTTCCCTGACAAGAGAAAAATAAAGGAATGATGGTGATTAAGAAAATGTATCTCATGCTCATTAAACATTAGTAAATCTATTTTGTTCAAAGCTTCTCATTTTTTAACCGGCTTTTTAGGAGTTGTTTTCTTTACAGGCGGTTCTTCTTTTTTATTCTTATCGATCAGTTCCAGGTTTTTAGTTTTCACAGATACAAAATTTGCTTTGTCTAAAATGGCTATTTTTTCGGAATGATCAAGATAGCCTTCGCACTTGGCTTCAATAATGTAATTGCCGGGCTCCAAAGCAAAAAGGAATTTACTCTCATTCAATTTTACCGTCTTTGTATCGATCACTTCTTTGGTTGTCTCATTTAAAATAGAAACCTCCACCTCTTTTCCTGAAGCTGTAGAATCTGCTGTTTTTACTTTTCCTTTTAAAGCTGTCATTCTACTTTCTACATCATGGAAAATAACTTTGTAGATATCCAGATCACCATATCCTTCCTTCCGGTAGGCTGAGATATAAGCATCTCTTCTGTTTCCTGCGAGTGAAAATTGCATGTTGTCTTCCGGAGTGTTGATCGGATAACCCATATTAACAGGTTCACTAAACGTTTTTGATACCGTATCATACTTAGATTTGAAGATATCGTAACCGCCCATGTTATAATGTCCTTCGGAAGAAAAGTAAAGCACTTGATTCACTTCATCAAACACAGGAAATCCTTCATTTAATTCGGTATTGATCGTGTTACCAAGGTTTACCGGCTTCCCCCAACTTCCGTTCGGTAATTTTTTTGTCATATACAGATCCATATTTCCTACTCCACCATTTCTATCACTGGCAAAAATGATCATATTCCCTTCGGTATTGATACAGCCCTCTAATTCGGAATAATCCGTATTGATGGGTTCTTCAAAAGGAATAGGTTTTGGGAAAGCTTTTACCTTGCCTCCAATGGAAGTCAAGAACAGATCTCCTGATGTCTTTGTATTATCAACATACACCATCATGATCTTCCCATCAGGTGTCATGTACACACATTGTTCATCTTCCTGTGAATTCACTAATGGTCCCATGTTCTTTGCTTTCCCCCAAGCTCCATTCACTACTTTGGAAACATAAATATCAGACGTATAATAGCCCTGCCAACTTTGAATATTTCCCATGGTGGCATCTCTTCTGCTGGTGAAATACATGGTGCCTTCATTTTCAGTAACAAATGGGTAATAGTCGGGATAAACTGTGTTTAAGTCTTTTCCAAGATTTTCAAATGTAACGTTTACGGGATTTTTAACCATCTCTTTGGCATTATTGCAGTTGCTGATCAAGAGGTTTGCTTGCTCTAATTCTTTGGCATCTTTTTTCGATTTATATTCATTGAAATAGGAAATAGCTTTATCAAAATCATAACTATACATGTGAGCCATTCCCAGATATAAATACATATCACTACCCATCTTACCCGATTTTAATGCATATTCCAGATACGGGATAGCTTTGGATCGATCATCATTGATATTCAAATAACATATACCAATTGTACGGTTGAGCTCTACATCATTTTTATTCTCGTTATATAGGATCAAATTTTCTTTGAGCGCTCTGTTGTAGTCGTTATTCGAAAGGTAGGTCTTTGCTTTTTTCTTATTCTCCTTCACTTTTTTCACCTGCGCATAGGCCATGAAGCTATTTAGCAATAACAATGCTGCAAAAGAATGTAGTTTTATGCTGAAGCGTTGACCGATCATCCCCCTAAATGTATAAAAAATATTTTATCCTGCCCAGCCATCTCTGTCCAAACTTCTATACTGAATAGCTTCAGCCAGATGATTGGTTTCTATGTTCTCACTATTATCCAGATCAGCAATGGTGCGTGCTACTTTTAATATGCGGTCGTATGCACGGGCTGATAATCCCAAGCGTTCCATAGCTGTTTTTAGCAACTGATTACCTGCTTCATCAATTTTACATACTTCACGTAATTGTTTGGAACCTATTTGTGCATTGCAATGAACTCCTTCTTTGTCTTTAAATCGTTCTTCCTGAATTTCTCTAGCCTTTACTACACGATCGCGGACAGCTTTACTTTTTTCTGATACACGTTCTGCTGCTAACTCCGTATATGAAACGGGTGTAACTTCAATATGAATATCGATCCTATCTAAGAGCGGACCGGAAATTTTATTCAGGTATTTCTGTACAACGCCCGGTGCACAAACACATGCTTTTTCAGGATGGTTATAGAATCCGCAGGGACAAGGGTTCATAGAAGCGATCAACATAAAACTGGTTGGATATTCCACCGCAAACTTTGCTCTTGAAATAGTAACGACTCTATCTTCCAATGGTTGTCGCATCACTTCCAATACAGTACGTTTGAATTCGGGTAACTCATCCAAAAACAAAACGCCATTATGTGCTAATGATATTTCTCCGGGCTGTGGTACTCCTCCTCCACCAACAAGAGCCACATCAGAGATGGTATGATGGGGTGAGCGGAAAGGACGAACGGAGATCAGTCCTGTATTCTTTCCCATTTTCCCGGCTACACTATGAATTTTGGTGGTCTCTAATGCTTCATGCAAATTCATAGGAGGAAGAATGGTGGGTAAACGTTTGGCCAACATTGTTTTCCCGGCTCCGGGAGGCCCGATCAGGATCACATTGTGTCCTCCGGCAGCTGCTATTTCCAATGCACGCTTTATATTCTCCTGTCCTTTGACATCAGCAAAATCAACTTCCGAATCGTTGAGTTTTGAATAAAACTCATCGCGTGTATCTACAATGGTTCGCTCTAATTGAACGGTATGATTAAAAAATCCGATCACCTCTTTGATGTTCTCCACTCCGTACACTTCAAGGTCGCTCACAATAGCTGCCTCTTTTGCATTTTGTTTAGGTAAAATAATCCCTTTGAATTTTTCTTCACGTGCTTTAATGGCAATGGGCAATACACCTTTGATGGGTTGCAGGCCGCCATCCAATGACAGTTCACCCATAATGATGTATTGATGGATCTCATCAGAAAGGATCTGTTCGGAGGCCGCTAATATCCCAACGGCAATGGTCAAGTCGTAGGACGAGCCTTCCTTACGGATATCGGCCGGAGCCATATTGATCACGATACTTTTGCCGGGTATTTTGTAGCCGTTGTTTTTGAGGGCAGCATCAATACGTTGCTGACTTTCTTTTACAGCACTGTCGGGCAAGCCAACTAATAAGAAATTTACTCCGGGGTTAATGTTTGTTTCTACTGTAACTGTTGTGGCATTGATACCATAAACAGCACTCCCATACGTTTTTACAAGCATAAAAAATTGTGGTGGAACAGCTTTACTGAAAATTGATTAGGAGTGATCTCAATGAACAGTTGAATAAAGTGTTCGTGTGTTAAAGATTATTTTCTATATAATGAATAAGTGAATGAATTACTTTAATATGTATTTCTTGTGCTCTATCGGCATATTTGCTGAATGGAGCTCTTATTTCAACATCGCATAATGAAGCCATTTGTCCGCCATCTTTCCCTGTTAAACCGATAATGGCTATTCCTTTTTCTTTAGCAACAGCAATTGCATTTAACACATTCTTTGAATTTCCGCTGGTGCTGATGGCTAAAAGCACATCGCCTTTATTACCTAATGCTTCGAGGTAGCGGGAAAATACTTTGTCGTAGCCATAATCATTACCAACACATGAAATATGTGATGGATCGGAAATGGATACAGCTGCTAATGCTTTACGGTCGTCACGGAACCTTCCGCTTAACTCTTCAGCAAAGTGCATGGCATCGCACATAGAACCACCATTGCCACATGAAATGATCTTATTCCCCTGCTTTAAAGCGGCAGACATGATCGCTCCGGCTTGCTCTATTTTACTGATGTTGCCATCTGTCAGAAACTGCTCCAGGATCAGGGCTGCTTCTTTCAGATTTTGCTCAATAAGTGCTTTGCTCATATTTTTTTTACTGTTTGAGGAAACGAAGATACAAATTAATGAATGTTCACAAAAAAAAGGTTCTCCTAATTCAAGAAAATTATCTTTGGCACAGTAGTTGAAAATCCGATCATAAATTTTACATTTATCAACAATTATTTATTAATTTGCACCAAATAATTATTCTATGAAAAAGATCTTTACATCCCTTTCTCTTTTAATGACTATCGCATTTTATTCAAATGCACAACCATCTGCAAAGAATGTAGATGAAAATAGTAATTGCTATTTAAAATGGGCTCAGAAGTTTGAAGAACGCGGAGCCGAGGAAGTAGCAGACGGTACTTATAGTGATGTGATCATCTCTTTCCGTAATGGAAGTGATGCACAGTGTTATAATGGGAAATGCGAAGTAAAAGAAGGAAAAGTAGTTGCAATGTATATTCTTTTGGAGAACAATACCTACGAAAAAGTGGTAAAAAAATTACGCGATAATTTTCCTATTACGATCACCAACGGAATGTCAAAACCGATCATTACACTTGATGATGAGATCATCAATGTGTTGTTCATCAAAAAGATAAAACCTAAAAAAGCGAA
>JAEUTU010000058.1 GCA_016786925.1 Bacteroidia bacterium | reverse complement strand
GATCTCATCATCCGATCCTGTTACATGAAAACCTTTTTTATGCATGGCAATGGCCATATTGTGCATGGCCGATCCGCCAATAGCAATGAAATGTACATTCATTTTGATTACAAAGTTTATAGTTTAAAAGTTCAACAACTTAAGTTGAATTAACTTCGATAAACTTAGGAAATGGAATGATTGCAGAAGAAATATAGAGTCGAAGTTTTAAACAAAAAGAAGTTAATTGATCATTTTTTTAATCTTGGATCGAGTGCATCTCTTAAGCCTTCACCTAAAAGATTATAGATTGTTACGGTTATGAATATCGCAAGTCCGGGAAATACTACCAGCCACCAGGCACTGAATTGTTCTCTACCGGCATTCAATAGAGAACCCCAGGTTACAGTAGTTGGCGGAACACCAACTCCTAAAAAGGATAAGGCCGATTCTGTTAAGATAGCTGATGCGACACCAAAAGCGATCGCTACTAATGCCGGAGCTAATGCATTGGGAAGTGCATGTTTAAAGATGATACGGAATTCTTTAAAACCCATTGACTTGGCTGCTTGAATGTATTCCAAGTTAGATATCCGTAGGAACTCTGCTCTCGTTAATCGTGCAATGCCTGTCCATGATGTTAATCCAATAATGATCATAATGTTGACGATCGATTTTTCTTTGGCAATGGCTGCTACGGAAATGATGAGGATCAACAAAGGCATGGAGATCAAAATTTCAATGGCTCTCGAAATGATCGAATCGACAGGAATAAATACTTTGTGCGACAAGAAACCGATCTTACCTACCAGCTTTCCTAACCAATAAAAAATAGAGCTTATAGCCGTAAAAATAAAAATGCTGATGAACAATTCAATTAGGATCGATAAACTCGAAGTAGCGAATCCATCTGCTAATTCAAATGAACGCATGATGAATGCATAGTAAAAAGCAAAGAACAAACCGATGATGAATGTCCAAAAACTTCCACGTGTAGTTTGCAATTTTTTATCGCCAAAATAGCCGGCCATGGCTCCGAGCAGAATCCCTATCAAGGAAGCGATGCCCATGGATAAGATACCGATCGTTAATGAAACGCGTGTACCATTGATCAAGCCGGAAAGCACATCTTCGCCTGCTTTATTGGTCCCTAGCCAATGGCGGAACTTTGTTGGCATTTCAATCTCTTCGCCAGCAGCAGTAATAAAGATCTGCTTTCCTCCGGGTGAAACATAATCCGCATTGTCGTAATCGGTTTTATTAGGCGTATAAGCTACCGGTGCAAAAATGATCGTTTCTGCCTCCATGTGTTTCCAGTCGGCAATATCATATTGAATGTTTTCAATGTTTCCTGTTTGCGGATCTTTGATCTCACAATTATTGGAGAAAGAAAATGCAGGGAACATGCTTACACCTTTGTATTTGCAATACAGCGGTTGATCGGTAGCAATGAATGGTGCGATGATGGCAATGATCGCCAGAAAGACCAATACTTTATAGGAATAATAAGCCGGTTTATTCTTTTTGAATTGCGTCCAGGCATATTTGCGGAAGCTGAAATCAGCTTGCGTTTCTTCAATAGATATGTCTTTTTTCAATTCTTCCATTTTACTTATACGATATTCTTGGATCTACTAATGCGTAAAGTATATCAGAGATCAAATAGCCTACTAATGTTAAAAATCCGGTGATGGTAAGTATCGCAATGATCATCGGATAATTATTATTTTGAATAGCAAATATGGCTTCAGAGCCCATTCCGGGAATGGTGAAGATACTTTCGAGGATCACGGATCCGCCAATAGCAGCCGGGAAAATGTTGGCAAATACGGTAATGATCGGCAATAAGGAATTGCGGAATGCATGTTTCCAGATCACCGTATTCTCCTGTAATCCTTTTGCTTTGGCCGTGCGGATATAATCTTGTCCAACAATTTCGATCATGGATACACGCATGGTTCTAGATAAAAATGCGAATGAGCTGTAAGTATAACAAATAGCTGGTAGGATGATGTATGGGAAAGAGATCTTGATCTTTTCAAACAAGCCTGCCCCTTCGGGATAACCGATAGCCGGTTTCACACCTGATGCAGGAAGCCAATGAAACACATCGGGGTTCGCAAATGTCATTAATAATAGTGTTGCCAACCAGAACGAAGGCATAGAGTACAGCATGAATAAAACGATGGATGAACTTTTATCGAAGCGCGATCCTCTGTTTGCTGCAGCTTTTACACCTATTGGAATACTTACAAAATAAGCCAGTATCACGGATAATAAAGTGAAGAACAACGACCAGCCGATCTTTGAATAGATCACTTCCGATATCGGTTGTTTGGTAACGTATGATGTGCCGAAGTCGCCACGAATGATACCTTTCGAGAATTCACCACCATCGCCAAACAGCCAGCGGTGATACTGATTGTTCTTGTAAAAAGCGATCTTCGGAATGTAGTTCTTCCATTTGCTTTCTGTGTTTTTTATGTTTTGATGATCCAACACAACTTGATCAAACAAGCGTTTGGAATCATTTAAAAAAGAATACTTATTCAATAAGGTTTGAATCTTATTGATCTTTGCTTGCATCACAGCTTCTTCGTAGCTAGCTTTAAGTGATAATGCTTCAAATTTGATCTGGTTCAGATCTTCGATCACTTTATTGGTTTCGTATCCTTTCAGCTGATTGGTATCGGGTTTGAAGAAGAGTTGAGCATCACAGAACCTGATAAGACCATTGTGATATTGTTCGATCGCATTCCAATTGCCATGATCAGCGATCAGTCTGCTGAGTGCTTCTCTTTCAGGTTTATCACCGATCTTATAAAGTGTATCCGGGTAGGCATAACTAGTTACAGAGAAATAAAATACTGGAAGATCCAAACCTAATTTTTTGCGCCAAAAGAGTTTGTCTTTCATTTGGCTCACCGACTGCGTTCCAACTTCACCACCTGATTGTGCGGAAGAGACCATCCGTTCTACCGGATCACCGGGCGCATTGATGCTGATCAAAAAACCTAATAAGGTAATGATGACCAGTGTGGGAATAAAAATGAAAATACGCTTTAAGATGTACCGGAACATACGGCTTATTTTGCCACACAAGATACATCGTTTTTGCATAAAAAAAAACGCTTTCTTTATTTGTTAAGAAAGCGTTTTCTTTTTAGTAAACAGAGCTTGGTTTAGCAGAAGCTCCAGCATTTGAAATGAGCTTCAGATTGCCCAACCAAACACCTGGACGTTCAAAATACATTTCCTGATTTCCGAAACGTTTATGGATAACATTTCTTCTAAGTGCTGAGAACATAAAGATATACGGCTGTTCATCGTATACGATCTCTTGAAAGCGTTTGATCAATGGGATACGTTTCGCATCATCAATGGTGTGTTTGATCGAATCGATCAAAGCATCACTTTCTGCATTTCCAAATCCTGTGTAGTTAGAGCCTTTTGAAGCCCAAGCAGAAGTATGCCATAATTGCGTATAATCTTCCGGAGCAAAGTTTCCTGCCCATGAGGCCAACATCATATCGAAATCGTGGTTACGTGCAGTTTCAACCAAAACAGAAAAGTCGATGGGATTTAAATTTGCTTTCACACCTGCTTTATACATTTGCTCAGCGATCATTTCAGCTGTATTTTTCCATTCCACTTGAGTAGTCATGTAGTTGATGTTGAATTCCATTTTGATATTTTCTCCATCCACCACTTTGTCGCGAATATTATCACCATCGGTATCTTTCCACCCAGCTTCATCCAATAACTTTTTGGCAGCTTCAATATCAAATGGGATCAATTGAAGATCGCTGTTGTATTCCGGTTTTAAATATGATACAGGTCCAACAGTACGCTTGTTCTTGCTCTTGTTTAACACTTTATTGATGTTATCCAAAGGAGTTAAAAGTGCCATGGCTCTTCTCACTTTTTTGTCAACGAATATTTTCTTGTGCTTGATTCCATCCGGCTTCATGTTCATAGCAACATAACCATAGTTATAGGTGTCGGTAAAGCGGGAATTGTAGTTTTCGTTGAACTTAGGATCCGCTTGCAGTTCCAATAATGTTTTGGTTGACATATTGGTGGACACATCCATTGTTTGTGATTTAAATTCTAAGATCTGAGAGTTCGCATCTTTGTTAAGTTTGAAGATGATCTTTTGAGGATTACATGTTTCGTAAGCATTGCTCGATTTATCACTCCAATGGTTAGCTTTTTTAACAAGTGTTATGCTTTGTCCAGCTTCCCATTTTTCAATTTTATATGGTCCAGCACCCACTAAATTGCTCACTTCACGACCATATTTTGCACTGTTGAATTCAGCAGCCCAGTCGGCTAGATCTTTATTTTTATCTGCTTTGAAGTTTGGATCATTGAATTGCGCAAAGCTATATTTTGCCAACACATTGTTTTTGTCGAAGAACGTGCGTTGCATGATCGAATAGTCGGCCATGAATGTAATGTTCTGAATATACTTCTCTTTCATCACCACCGTAAATGTTCCCGGTTTAGCAGGATCAGCTTTGATTTCCACTAAATTTTCCAGATAAGATTTCGCATGAGGATTGTTGGTAAGTGGACATTTGTTCGCTTTATAAGTAAAAATGATATCATCTACTGAAATAGGACTTCCATCATCGAACGTAATATCGTTTCGTAATTCATAAGTAAATTCTAACTCATTAGCAGATATCTGAGGCATTGCTTTCACTGCGATCGGACGAACGCTCAAGTTTCTATAATCGGTTCCAACGACATATACTTGTGTGTTTACCATGATATCTGAACGGGCTGCAGAAGCACCATTGGTAGGGTGCATATCATCCGGTTCACCGATCTCATGATAGATCAATACGTTTTCTTTCGACCAGGAAGGCAGAAATTCTGTAGCGTCCGGTATCTGGATATATTTCACATCCTTAGCACTTATATTAGCACTTAAGGTGTCTTTTTTGTTATCAGTGGCTGCATTATCGCCTCCGCATGAACTGTTCATGATGATAACAGCGCTGAGTAGCGACAAGGAAATGATAAAAGAGTGACTTTTCATAGATATATTTTCTTTGCACACAAATATAGTATTTAGATGCATAAAATAATATGATTTTCGAAGTACTTATTAAGTGGTAGAAAATATGGATGAGCGGTATAAAATAAAAAAGCCCTTCGTGTTTGAAGGGCTTTTAGGGTTGTGATTCCGATTGGATTCGAACCAATGGCCTACTGCTTAGAAGGCAGTTGCTCTATCCAGCTGAGCTACGGAACCAGTATTTTTAATGATGTGCCTATGATAGACAAGCATCAAATTTCATTTCAATTAACATTCTTTTCAAATGGCCTTCCCGACTTTATGTCGGGATGCTCTATCCATCCGCCTGAGGCGGATACGGAACCAGTATTTTTAATGATGTGCCTATGATAGACAAGCATCAAATTTCATTTCAATTAACATTCTTTTCAAATGGCCTTCCCGACTTTATATCGGGATGCTCTATCCATCTGTCTTGAAAATGCCAACCGTTGGATAAAAAAAAAGCTAATTAAGCAATTTGAAAATTTGAAAAGTATGTTTTCAAACTACCGAATTAACTAATTAGCTAATTTAAGTCGGGGCGGCAAGATTCGAACTTGCGACCTCCTGGTCCCAAACCAGGCGCGATAACCGGACTACGCTACGCCCCGAACTGTTTGCTTTAAATAAAGAACGTTAAAGCGGGTGCAAATGTAATATTATTTTTTATTAAACAAATAATTCTTTAAAAAATAATACAAATAACGCTTTGAAACTAATGTGTGTTGGGATTACAATGTGATCCCTGTACACCCATCGTCAAGATCAAAATAAAAATGTTTGACATATCTTGCTCTTTCAAATTGCCTGTAAAAGCAACGCTTTTCAGTCATTTTCAAGATCAAGGTTCTGCTGGCGCAGGTTTTATTTTGATCCATTCTGCGGTGAGGGCGGGATTCGAACCCGCGGTACAGTTACCCGTACGACAGTTTAGCAAACTGTTCCTTTCGGCCTCTCAGGCACCTCACCTATACCGCTTTTTTGCGGATTGCAAATGTAGAAAAAGATTTTCTATTGCAAAATATTTTTCTGATAAATATGCTATCCTCTTCTGAATTCAGAGCAAATAATGGCCGTAGCAATAGCTGCATTCAATGATTCAGCCTCTTCCCCACTCTGTTTGAAGTGTGAAAAAGAAGGAATATGTATTTTTTGATCGATCATTGGTATCAAGGCTTCTCTGATGCCTTTCGACTCATTTCCGAT
>JAEUTU010000055.1 GCA_016786925.1 Bacteroidia bacterium | reverse complement strand
AAAGAAGACCAAGACGATGCGTACGTGAAGATGGCTGAGAAGTTGATCGCAGAAGCTAAAAAATAATTTCAATAGAACATAAAAAGAAAGGCTGTTTGGTATCAAACAGCCTTTCTTTTTGATTGATAGTTCAATAGTTGCTGAATGATTAACGCAAAGAGCATTACCGCTAAACAGCCGATCACATTCAACCATAAAAATGCCGTTAGATCAACCATCCAAGCATATACGATAAATGCCTCTGCAATAAGTGCTGCAATAAAGACAGCTGTTCCGCTGATCTTCTTTAAATAAAATGCAACCAGAAATATTCCTAAAATAGTACCATAAAACAAAGAACCCAATATATTGACCGCCTCAATTAAATTCCCCAACTTACTAGCATACAATGCTACTATCACACAAAAAATACCCCAAGCTACTGTCGACCAGCGAGAGGCTGACAGGTATTTCTTATCCGACTCTGTTTTCTTAAAGATCCGTTTATAAAAATCAACAACAGTAGTGGATGCTAAAGAATTTAAGCCACTGGCGGTAGAGCCCATTGATGCTAAGAAAATGATCGCTATTAATAGCCCGATCACACCAACAGGTAATTGCTCCGTAACAAAGTGTAAAAAAACATAATTGGTATCGTTTGTATCTGCCTGGGGATCATTTTTCAGCATGAGGGCTGTGAGTTCTTTTCGTATCTCTTTATCTTCTTTAGTAAAAGAACTCAATCGTTCCTTTATTTCCGGCACTTGCTCTTCTTCATTATTCTGAATAGAAACAACAAGCTCCTCCACCGTTTTCTTTTTCTCAGAATGCAATAAAACATATGCATCTTCTAGTCTTTTGTATTCCTGAGCATAGGAGCTGCTTCGCACTTTTTCAAGTTCTACTTTATTGAAAAAAACGGGTGGCTGATAGAATTGATAAAAAGCAAACACCAATGTTCCTATCAATAATATAAAAAACTGCATGGGTATTTTAACGAGTCCATTCATCACTAAACCGAGACGGCTCTGAGTAACGGAACTTCCGGTTAAATAACGTCCTACTTGCGATTGATCCGTTCCAAAATATGATAATTGAAGAAAAAAACCGCCTATGATGCCCGACCAAATATTATATCGGTTGTTAAGATCGAATGTCGTATCGATCGCATTCAGTTTTTCCATTTTACCGGCAATATGTAGGGCATCGACAAAACCAACATTCTCCGGCAACAAATGCACAACCATAAAAGCAGCTAAAAACAAACCGGCAAAAATGATACTCATTTGTAACAACTGTGTATAAGAAACGGCTTTCGTTCCACCATAGACCGTATAAATGATCACCAAAAAGCCGTTAAACAAAATGGTGTAGGTAATATTGACGTGTAATATGGAAGAGAGCACAATAGCGGGAGCATAGATGGTTATACCTGTTGACAAGCCTCTTTGCAATAGGAATAAAAATGCGGTAAGTGTACGGGTTTTATTGTCGAATCTTTTTTCAAGGTATTCATAAGCCGTATAAACATTTAACTTATGAAATATCGGAATGAATGTAATACACAATACAACCATAGCCAATGGAAGTCCGAAATAAAACTGAACAAACCTCAATCCATCACTATAGGCTTGTCCGGGAGCCGACAAAAAAGTGATAGCACTCGCTTGAGTAGCCATAACAGAAAGCCCTACATGGTACCATGGCAATTGACGATCAGCCAAAAGGTATCCTTCGATATTTTTAGCACCTCTACTTTTCCATACTCCATAGAGTACAATCAATAGTAAAGTCGTTAATAGTACGATCCAATCAATTATACTCATTCAAAATGTTTTGTAAAAAAATAAAACGAAACGATAAGCAACAATAAAAACAATATCACGAATGCATATACATTCTTCCAATTTTTAAAGAAAGGTGTTTTATTAGTCCCCTTCATCTTACTTATTTTTGGGTAAGCTTAACAGGTTGACAAACAAGCGGTATGCACCAGGCACTCCGGCTGGCAATTCACGAAAAAAAGCCAGTCCCGTATATACAAAGTTTCCTTTTCCATAAGGAGTAATGATCAAACTGCCATTACTGGTCTTTTCATTTGGATCATTCATTTCCAATATGGGTTGGTAAGCTTTATCGAGGTCATTTGCAAAGTAGATCCCTCTTTCCTGTATCCAATTATCAAAATCGGCATTCGTAATAGCATTAGGAAAATTTAATGCCGGATGATCATTCTTAACGAAAGACACTTTGGCCAATTCATCCGTCACTCTATCTCTTGAAATAGTCAGCGGATAAGGAGATATTTTTGCTACAACAGGACCAATACGATTGTTGGTATTGTATTGAACAACGAGATTACCTCCTGCTTTAATATATTCCATCAGTTTATTGTAATGCACCTGCAGACGGTCGTTCGTATTATAAGCTCTTACACCCGTCACAATAGCACTATATTTAGAAAGATCCTCATTCAACAATAGATCATCGGTAAGGATAGTAACATTGTAACCGATCTGTTTTAAACAAGCAGCTACATCATCACCGGCTCCAGGAATATAACCGATAGTAAGGTCACCCTTTTTTATATCTGCATTTATCAGTTTAATCTCCGCATCGCTCAAAATAAATTGATACGGGATATGGTCGTATTCAATTCTTTTAATAGAGTTTGAATATAATTTACCATCCACCTCTACCTCTGCAGAAACAACTGTTGATTCTGCCTTTTGATCAGCAACAAGCTCGACATTAAATATTACTTCATCACCTTTATTGTTGATAATAAATTCCGGTTTATCAATATTTTCAGCCCAACCCACATGAGTATTTAATTTTAACTTTCCGGTTACACTCGCTTTGTTCGCTTTGGCTGTTAGCGTTAAGTGAATTACTTTTTTGGGTGAATGTGTATAAACAATCACTTTCTCTGAAAAGTTTATAGTAACCGGAGGAACTATTTCTAAAGGCCTGTACACCTCCCCTTTCACCGGATCAGTACTCTTATAAACAATACTGCGTTCGATCGATAATGTCAGATCATTTATAGAAATTTCAAATACCACTTTCGCTATTCCATCATTCTCAGGCTTGCCAATTAATGCCATATCCTTAACAGTATATCTGCCACTACTGTGTTTTTCGTTTAGCCAATATGGATTTGAATACGAAATTGAATTGCTTAATTTTTCTTTGCGCTTGAACGTGTACAATTCATTTTGTTTAAGCGACATAGCCGGAAGGGTATCCCACTGATTCAAAAACGATACGCGTTTCAATTTCACATCCGAGCTGCTTCTATTAACTACCTGTGTCGTAATATTTATGTCTTCACCCGGTATCGCCATATAATCGGCAGAGGTAGCTTCCAGGAACAATCCGGAACACCAAAGGATCAGCTGCTCCGTTTCATTTAGCTTGATCTTTTTCCAATACTGAATGTATGGTTCCTTTTCTGACAAAGCAGCAATCGATTTATACAGATCAGTTAGTGCTGCGATACTTTTCGCAGGAAACTCCATATCAAAGGATTTTATAATAGCATCAACAGTTTTCTGAATAGCAGCAGTTTGATTTATTCTACCCCAAGTTGAATTGACTCCCTCAAATAAATCACTCTTCAGCTCTTCACCTTTCAAAAATTTAAAATATTCAATATTCGAGCCTCGTTGCTTGGCTGATCCAAAACCTTGACTTTTATGCATTGATCTACTCTCTGCTGCGATCTCCCCGTAACCTTTCCCTAACAATGAATTATAAACACCTACATCGAGTTTAATTTGATCAGGAGAAGTAGTATTAGTTGTCCCGAAATTAAACGTATTCCATAAAATTCTTTTTGCCTGCCAAACTTCAGTGTATTTAAGCTGATCAGGAAACTTCGTTGGATCGGCCGCAGCATCAAATGCTTCCAACGCAAGAATAGCTGAAGCTGTATGATGCCCATGTCCACCTTCTCCAGTTGTAGGAAATCGGCAGATGATCACATCCGGTTTAAATTTTCTGATAGCTAACACTACATCATACAGCACACTGTCTTTGTTCCAAAAAGAAAATGTTTCTTCCGGATTTTTAGAATATCCAAAGTCATTCGCACGTGTAAATAACTGCTCCGCTCCATCCACTCTCCTAGCTGCCAATAATTCTTGAGTTCTGATTAGTCCTAACAACTCCGCCTGTTCTTTCCCTATTAAATTTTGTCCCCCATCACCTCTTGTTAGCGATAAATAAGCTGTACGAAAACGTTTTTCATTTGCTAAATAGGATAACAAGCGGGTATTCTCATCATCAGGATGAGCCGCAATATAGAGCACACTTCCTAATGTATTCAGCTTTTTTAAATGGTGCAGGATTTCTGAAGACCCTTTAGATACAGGAGCTTGTGCAACAAGCCCCAGTTTATAAATTAGAATCAATAGAATTAAACTAAGTTTTCTCATATATGATTGGCATGCTTTTCTGGTTCAACATTCATCTTAGCTCTTTGTTCTATAAAGATCCAAGCAGCGTAAATTTACAATTAAAATTTAGCATCCTCCTACGTGTATAAAGGAAACATATTACCTTTGCTGATATTTTTTAAAAATGGCGAAAATAAAATTTGGTAAATGGTTAGGTGGAACACTCGGATGGGCATTTGGAGGCCCTTTGGGTGGAGTTCTTGGATTTGCATTAGGATCAGCATTTGATGCTGCAAGTGTTACAGTAAAAACTGAAAAAGGAGGTTATACTCAAACACCCAACCATGCAGGCGATTTTGCGGCTAGTTTACTAGTTCTGTCTGCTGCAGTTATGAAAAGCGATGGACGAACATTAAAAAGTGAATTGGAATATGTAAAAAAATTCCTCGTTTTGCAATTTGGGGAGGCACATGCTCAACAGCAGATATTAATGCTAAAAGAGATCTTGAATCAGGAGATCCCATTGCGTGATGTTTGTCTTCAGATAAAACACTTTATGCCTCACTCTGAACGGATCCAGATCGTTCATTATTTATTTGGTATCTCTCAGGCCGATGGCCATGTGCATGAATTAGAGCTTCAAACTATTCAAACCATCGCCAACTATCTTGGCGTTAGCCATGCTGATTTCAATTCGCTTAAAGCCATGTATTTTAAAGATACGGAGAGTGATTATAAGATCTTAGAGATCGAGAAGTCTGCTACTGATGAAGAAGTAAAAAAGGCCTACAGAAAAATGGCTGTTAAGTTCCATCCCGATAAAGTCGCAGCCTTAGGAGAAGAAGTTCAAAAAGCAGCCAAAGAAAAATTCCAGCACGTTCAACAGGCTTACGAAAACATCAAGAAGCAAAGAGGTTTTTCTTAACGCTTACTTCAGGTTAATATCAATCGCCTCGATCTGTTGATTCTCGACTAATTCAACATAGGTATCGTTGTTTGTCTGAAAATATTTTTCCAAATTGGAATTAGAAACGAATCGGAAAAATCGGTCCATAATAGGATGTTGACTCAATAATACTCCAAACTTTCGTTCCCCACTTTTTAAATACACAATTGCATCTGTCATAATATCACATTAATAATTATAATGCAATAATACAGGCTATGTATTAAGATAGGATTAAGAGAAAATAAAGGCTAAATTAAATAGGACGTTTTCTATACACAAAACTGCTATCTACAATAGCATGAGGCTTCGAAGATGTGCGAGCCACTTTACCTGCCTTTTTTAAACTCCCGGAAGAACCATTGGAAGTCGAAGGTGTTGGGATCAATTTAAAGATCACGATGTTATTCTTTAAACTAACAGAAGTGTCTGAAGTATTAGATTCCGGTTTATCCGGATTCGTCCCCCCATTACCATTAGCAACAGCGACTGAAGAAACAAACAAAGAGAATATGAATATAATTTTTTTCACTTCAGGATTGATTTATTTACCAAATATAATCTGTTTTTGAATAAAAACAAAATTGATTCTTTAATTGGCATATTTTAACAAAAAAGGGGAGAAAGTTATGCTTTCTCCCCTTTTCTATAAGAAACTATGATCTTACTCTGTTACAACTAACTTATTGGTTACAATCGTATTATTCACAGACAAACGAATGAAATAAATTCCGTTATTTAAGTTAAGATCAGACTTCGATATATTGAAACTGTAATCACCTTCCGGTTGATTTGCAGAAACCACATCTGCCACTTTCTTACCTAAAATATCCACAACTTCCACTTTCACGAAAGCCTTTTCAGTTAAATGATACGCAACTGTACTCAAATCACTTGTAGGATTAGGATACACTGCCAAGTTAAATGCGTTGGCTGACTCATTAATTCCAACGGCACCACTGATATTGATGTCGTCAATATACAGGTTATTAGATGCAGCACCTGCTTCATATTCGAATTTAAAACGAACACTTTGAACAGATGCAGCAGCAGGTAATGTTATTGTTTTTGTAGCCCATTGCGAAGCAACACTTGGCACAAAGTAACCACTGTAATAACCATTATTAGCTAAAGTAGCGCCACTTAATGTACCTCCTAATAGAGCCCAAGTAAGTCCGCAATTTGTAGAATAATACACTTTCAATGCTTCATTTGCACTTGAAGCACCAGTTGCTTTAGATGCTCCAGCATATTTATAAGTAAGTGTAGCGCCTGTTACATAAGAAAGATTCATCGATGGGGTGATCAACTCATCGATATCGCCTAAATAATTCAAATAACCTTCCATTACAGCTGACTTAGAGCTATTATATCCTACATCAGCAATACCCCATGTATTAGGGTTACCATCCAGATTTCTTACCCTCCAGTTGTACCAAAATGAGTTCTCATCCTGGAAGGTCTCAGAATATCCATTTCCAGCAAAATCACCATAAGTATTACCTACTGTGATAAAATAAGATTTGTATACAGAGTCAACCCCTTGTGCATTCGTAGCCACTAATGACACAGGATAAACACCAGGAGTATTATATGTTACAGTAACTGTGTTTGTAGAAGCTGTAGATGTTGCTGGTGTACCTCCATCAAAATAGAATTTTGTTGAAGTAGCTGTCCCCAAAGTAATTGCTTTTGTATAAGTAACAGTCCCCCCAGCACAAACAAATGCTCTGTTTGCATAAAAATTAGCTTTAGGAGCACATGCAGCACCCACAGGTGTAACTCCTGTAGCAGCAAGGTTCGCTGCTGACCATAAATTATTTCTTCCGGAAACAGTACTTGTTAAAGCAGCACGCATTCTATCCTTTTGATCATTTGTAAACATTTTTGAGCAATAAGAATATTCCATATAATTCTCCACATTCTCCATTGTTCCATAAGTACCGGCAATGTTTACATTATCAATACCAAAAGTTCCTGTAGAATCTTCTGCGTTGTATGCATAAATTCTGAATGTCACACCACCGTTATTTATATTAGTAAAATTCGCACCCGATAATGTTATTTTGCTACCTGCAAGTGATACGGTTGTATCTGTATTGATGAAGAATACATTTCCTGTTTGAACGCTCAAATTTGCATTTGCAGGAGTAATAGATGCAGCCAAATTTGCTACATAACCATCTTTACTTGAACGAACAACAAATGTTCTTGCACCTGTTGCATTACGTTGTACAGTGAATGTGATACCTGTTAATGTTAATGCTCTATGAAATTCAGGAGTAACTGTAAATTCATAATATTTTGCCGTATTAACGGAACCCGTCAAATTTGCATAAACTGTTTCTCCATCATTCGCACCATTATCCCAGCTATAGAAATCGAACATTGCACTTGAATATGAATTTGAAGAAAGGCCTACAGCCGTAAAATTACCTAATGTCAATCCCGTATCTGCCACTACAATTGAAGCGGTAGGATCGGTTGTGCCGGTAGTTGAATCAACATCAGCAAAACTATAAGTTGCAGAAAGCGTTTGATTATCACAGAAATAATCGAAACGGTTTGCACAACTGTTATGACCTTTTGTTTCCGGAGTATCATTCACCCCATCATCGCCACAAGCTACAGTTGGATCATTTGTATTACCCCATGTATGAGATAAATTCAACCAGTGCCCAACCTCATGTGTTAACGCTCTTGAATTTGTAACATTCGCAGTTCCAACACTTCCTATATACTGGTGAATAATAATGATCCCATCTTTTGGAGCTAAATAAGTTGCTGTTGCAGAAGGATAGTAGGCATATCCAGCTGTCCCAACACTTTCCATGGTTTTAATTACCCAAACATTTAAATATTTATCTCTTGGCCAAGGGTTCAACTTAGAATCGTCATTCGCATTTTCTGTTTTATGAGAATAGATACGATCAATACCGTTTGTACAGTTACCATTTGGATCGATCTTCGCTAAAGCAAATTGAATTTTACAGTCAGCAATTATTCCTTGAAATGCAGGAACCACAGCAGCTGTATCCGCATTTAATTTGGCGTAATCTCTATTTAGGATATTGATCTGATCCTGAATCTGAGCATCCGAAATATTCTCGGAGCCATTGATATGTAATACGTGAAATACAACTGGAATTGTATACACTTGTTCCGCAGCTTTCATCTGCTTATTCGACTGAATAATTTGCGACAACAGCACATTGTTTTCTATTTCTGCTTGCAATAATTCAGGATATTGCGCATACACCTTTTGGTGCGCTTGAGTGGTTCCACACTTATAGCCATCCTGAGCAGTTACATTCACGGAAGATGCCGTTAACAAAAATGCACTTGCGGCTAAATACTTAAAAAGATCTTTTTTCATTATCGATTTTCTGTTTTAATATTCGCAAATTTAATCAATTTCAAAATCATATACAACAAAAAAGCGGGGCTTCTAGCCCCGCTTTAAAATAGAAATTTCACAAAAAACTATTCAGAGATCACCAATTTAGTAGTGGTAACTGCATTGTTAACTGATAGTCGGATAAAATAGATTCCATTCTTCAGGTTATTATTGGCTTTTGAAACCTCTACAGAATAAGACCCTTCAGATTGATTAGCATTCGCTAAATCAGCCACTTTCTTTCCTAAAACATCATACACTTCTAATTTAACTGCACTTTTTTCAGTTAAGCGGTATGAAATAGTACTCATTTGATTAGAAGGATTTGGATAAACGTTCAATGCGAAAGAATTTAAGTTCTCTTCTACTCCAACCGCACCAGTAATATTGATGTTGTCGATATATAGGTTATTCGAAGCCTCACCAGTTTCATAAACAAACTTAAATCGAACATTTTGAACACAAGCAGCAACAGGCAAATTGATCGTTTTGGTATTCCACATAGAAGCCGCAGAAGGAACATAATATCCATTGTAGAATCCAAAGTTTGCCAAATTTGTACCGGTCATTGTTCCACCACCTAAAATTGTCCATGTTTGTCCACAATTAGCAGTGTAGTAAACTTTCAATGCTTCATTTGCCTCTGCAGCGCTTGTTGCTCTAGATGCAGCTGAATATTGGAATGTCATTACTGCACTGTTAACAAAAGCAAGATTTAAAGCAGGAGAAATTAACTCATCCACATCCTCAAAATAATTATTATAACCTTCCATTACAGCAGATTTTGAGCTATTGTATCCAACATTCGCTATACCAAAAGTATTAGGATTTTGATCCATATTGTTTACTCTCCAGTTATACCAGAATGAATTCTCATTTTCAAATGACTCCTGGTAACCATTTCCTTGGAAATCTCCATATGCATTTGTTACTGTGATATAACTTGTTTTGTAAATCGAATCTGTTCCTTGAGCATTTGTAGCAACAAAAGACACAGGATAAACACCAGGAGTATTATAGGTTGCAGTTACCGTTGATGCAGTAGAAGTTGATGTTGCTGGATTAACATCGGAAGGTGAACCAAAATAGAACTTTGTACTTGTAGCAGTTCCATTTGTAATTTGTTTTGTAAATGTTACTGTACCTCCAACACAAACAATACTTCTGTTTGCTGAAAAATCAGCCTTAGGCGCACATGGGCCACCTACAGGAGACACACCCGTTGCTGCTAAATTAGCCGCAGACCATAAATTATTACGTTCTGCAACAGAGCTTTCTAAAGCTGCACGCATTTTATCTTTCTGACCAAATGTGTACATGTATACACAACTAGAATAATCCATGTAATTATTGATGTTTTGCTGAATACCGCCACAAGTAGTATCACTTGCAGGACAAGTAGAAAAATGTCCCTTTGTTTCAGGAGTATCTGTTACACCATCATCACCACAAGCCACATTGATCTCACCATCTCCCCAGGTATGAGAAAGACTTAACCAATGTCCAACTTCGTGTGTTAATGTTCTTGAATTTCCATTTACTTGATTATAGATCATGATAATCCCATCAAAATTACTCATTGGAGCATATTGAACAGTTGCCGGTTTATAAGCGTAACCCAAAGTTGTTCCAGCACCATCAGAAGGAATATTATCCACTACCCAAACATTAAAATATTTATCACGTGGCCATGGATTTAATTTTGACTCATCACTTCCCAAATAAGTTTTGTGAGAGTAAATTCTATCGATACCATTCGTACAATTTCCGTTTGGATCGATCTTAGCTAAAGCAAACTCGATTTTTGAATCAGCAGCGATAGCATTAAAGCCATTAGCAATTAACGTTGTATCTGAATTATTTTTTCTAAAATCTAAATTCAAACGATTAATCAATGCATTAATGTTAGCATCTGATACATTTTGTGCAGTATTGACATAGATTACGTGAAAAACAACAGGAATGGTATACACCTGCTCTGCAGCTTTCATTCCTTTTCTAGCCTGGATAAGTTGCTGAAGTTGAGCTTCGTAATCCGCTGTTTGCTTTATTAATTCAGGGTATTTCGCAAATATCTTTTGCTCTGCCTCTGATGTATTGCAAGGAGATGCTGATTGAGCATACATTGTAGTTCCTGAAAGAGAAATCAACGCACCTGCAAATAATGATTTAAGTAGATTTGTTTTCATTTATATAGCATTTTATTTATTACAATTTTACCCTACAATATTAATCATAAAAACAGAGAAATGCCATAGTTTTAATCTAAAAGGCCGCTTTTTTTTATTAAACGGTTGTTTTTGATTGTTTTAAGGAAAAATAAGAACCTGAAAACAAACAAATTAGGCACCCTTATATGCCTATTTGTCACTATTTTTATTGGTATAAAACTTGACATTGTATAAGCCTAAATATTAAAAATGAGGAATAGATCATCCAAATTATTTTTCAGTCTCCTATACCCCACTCTCTTTGTAGCAATCCTTTGGGTTATTAAGCTTTTTGAGATGGCCTTTGACTATAATTTCTTTTGGTATGGTCTATATCCAAGAACACTACATGGTTTAATTGGAATTGCTACGGCACCGCTGCTACATGCCAATCTTTCTCATCTTACCTCCAACTCGCTACCCTTGATCATATTAGGAGCAATGATGTTCTTCTTTTACCGACCGATTGCCTTCCAGGTATTCTTTTGGGTTTATCTAATGACAGGTGTTTGGGTGTGGGCAGCCGCAAGAAGCTCTTACCATATAGGCGCTAGTGGAATATTATACGGATTCGTTACCTTTTTATTTTTTAGTGGTATTTTCCGGAAGGATGTCCGTTTAATGGCTCTTTCCATGTTCGTTGTTTTTCTTTACGGTGGAATGGTATGGGGAATACTCCCCATTATACAAGGTGTATCCTGGGAATCGCATCTCCTTGGCTCTTTAGCTGGAGTTATTACAGCCTATAACTTCAGGAAAGAAGGACCTGCACCCAGAAAATACGATTGGGGAACGGATGAAGAAAATGAACTCATTGATGTGAGTGGAGAACAGAACATTGAACCCACAATTGACAGCGACACAACTGAACAACTAAACATACATTATACTTACAAAGAGAAAGATAAGCCTAACAACTCCTAGTTTATTTGTTACTTTTGCGCCTTAATTAATAAAAATCAAGGTGAATTTTCTATCTGTCGAATCTGTTTCTAAATCATATGGTCCCAAAAAGCTTTTTGACAATATCAGCTTTGGACTTAACCAAGGACAACGTATTGCTCTTATTGCAAAAAATGGTGCCGGCAAATCAACGCTATTAAAGATCATTACAGGAAAAGAAATTCCTGATTCCGGAAATGTAACTTTCAGAAAAGACATCACCGTAACCTACCTTGACCAAAACCCGCTGTTTGATGAAAATAGCACGGTCATAGAAGCTATTTACAATACCGGGAATCCTGCTCTCAATGCAGTTCGCGATTATGAAATTGCATTAGAAGAGTTTGAACATAATTATTCTGAAGAAGCACAAAAAAAATTAGAGACCTGCACTGCCCGTATAGATGAATTGAATGCATGGGGCATGGATAGCAAAGTAAAAGAAGTTCTTCAACGTTTGAAGATAGCTTTTCTGGATAAGAAAATATCTATGCTTTCGGGTGGACAGAAAAAACGTGTGGCACTTGCAAAAGTATTGATCGATGAACCCAATCTTTTGATATTGGATGAACCTACCAACCATTTAGATGTTGAAATGATCGAATGGTTAGAAAACTATTTGGTTTCACTCGACCTGACCTTGCTACTCGTTACTCACGACCGTTATTTTCTGGACAGTGTATGCACTGAGATCATTGAAATTGACAATGCCAAACTTTATAATTACAAAGGCAATTTCCAGTATTATGTAGAAAAGAAAGCGGAGCGCGAATCGATTGAAGGATCTGAAATTGACAAAGCAAAAAATTTATACCGAAGAGAATTAGAATGGGTACGCAAAATGCCTAAAGCCAGAGGCACGAAATCCAAGTCGCGTTTAAACGCATTTGAAGACACCAAAGAAAAAGCATTCAGTGGGAAAACTGAAACGAAGCTTGAATTAGGAGTGAAAATGAGCCGGATTGGAGGGAAGATCCTTGAATTCATTCACATCAAAAAAGCATTCGGTGCAACAAAGATCGTTAACGACTTTTCATACATTTTCAAAAAAGGGGAAAAGATCGGCATCATTGGTAAAAATGGCGTTGGAAAATCCACCTTTCTTAACATGATCATGAATTTGGAAAAGCCGGATGCTGGAGAAATACAAACAGGAGAAACGATCGTGTTGGGTTATTACTCACAGGAAGGATTAAAATTAAATGAAGATAAGCGTGTTATAGAAGTAGTGAAAGACATAGCAGAATTTATTCCATTAGCAGATGGAAGTAAATTATCGGCATCACAACTTTTAACAAAATTCTTATTCCCACCTGACGTGCAATACAGCATGGTTTCAAAGTTAAGTGGCGGTGAAAGAAGACGACTTTATCTAATGACCATTCTGATCAAAAATCCTAACTTTTTAATTTTGGATGAGCCTACCAACGATTTAGACATTGTAACCTTAAGTGTACTTGAAGATTTCCTAACAGCTTTTCAAGGTTGCGTATTGATCGTTACACACGACCGTTATTTTATGGATAAAATGGTGGATCATCTTTTTGTATTTGAAGGCGAAGGCGTTGTTCGCGATTTCCCTGGCAATTACACCGAATACCGCGACAAAAAAGACACCGAAGATAAAAATGAACTTGCACCCACTTCAACAACAAAAGAAGAAGTGAGCAAGGAATCCAAAAATGATACTCCGCCAGCATCTGACAGCAAACGCAAATTAAGCTTCAAAGAAAAGTTTGAATACGAGCAATTGGAAAAAGACATTGCAAAGCTGGAAGCAGAGAAAAAGCGACTTACTGACCTATTAAGTGAAGGAACAGCTCCTGCCAATGAAATAGCAGAATACAGTCAGCAAATAGGAAAGGTGATTAGTGAATTAGATGAAAAAAGTTTGCGCTGGTTAGAGTTAAGCGAACTCCTTTGATCTTATAAAACAACTTTCTGTTCTACGCTCCATGCCTCCGGTTTAGCGGAGAATAACACTTTGGTTTTTGACCATACCGTTGAAAACAACTCGGAATTTCTATAAGTATTTAGAGCATCTTCAGAATCCCAATAGCTATAAGTAAAGAAAATAGTTGGAGAATTGATGTCATTCAAAAGTTCCAGATGAGAACAACCGGGCATATTTCTGATGAATGTTTTTGACTCATTAAAAACAGATAAAAATTCTGAAACTTTTTCCTGCTGGAAAGTCATTTTAACAATTCGAATTATCATAAGATTTGTATTGTAATTGAATTATTCGGACGGATACCACAAAGTTCTTTCGCATTTCCCTGATTCATCGCAATTTCTAATTGTCCGGAAGCATTAAAGATCGCTAATACATCTCCCTCACGAACATCTAAATAACTTGTGCTGATCCTGTTTATCCTGTAATTATTAAATAAGATCTCAAATGACCGACCTTTTAATGATTGATCGAAAAGTGCTTTATCAATATTGGTAATCGCATTCCCAAATGAATCGAAGTATATGAAGTTTCCTTTAATAAGATCATTCATCGAAGTCGCTTTAAATGCCAGTCGCTGATAAAGCTCTGTACGAACGGCTCCCATATTATCAATATTTCCACCTTCGGCTAAAAAACAAGCTGCTTTTGCAAAAACATCCCTAGATGGAAATGTAAATATCTTACCGGCCGTATTCAGCTCAACAATTTTATCGGGCATTTCATCAAACATCAATGAAAACAAACCGTTGTCTGTTCCAATAAAATAATGTCCTTTATAACTGATCACGACATATTTATTATCCTGACTGGCTCCGGCCATAACAGAAACGATATGGATCGTTCCTTTCGGGAAGTTCGTATATGCATTCTTAAGAATATAGGCCGCTTCCAACAAATTATAGGTGGGAATCAGATGGGATACATCCACGATAGTAGCATTCGTCAATTGACTATGTATAGCACCTTTTACAGCACTTACATAATAATCCTTTAAACCCAGATCACTTGTAAAGGTGATGATTGCCATCTGTTAGTAATTTGTGACTTTTTTATGGGAACTATTCAAATTTCCGTAGGCAAAAATATGTTATTTTCGTGCTTTCTTAAAATAATAACGAAAAATAAGCCTTGAGCGAGAAAAAGATCATACTGGAAGATATTGCACCCATTGACCTATATGGTGTAAATGACTCTAAATTGGAGTTGATCAAAAAGCGTTTTCCAAAGCTAAAGATCGTTGCTAGAGGTGAGGTCATAAAAGCATCGGGAGAAGAGGAAGAGTTGAATCAATTGGAGATGGTGCTAAACATTCTGATCGCATATAGGCACAGATATGGAAACCTGACCGACAATGCTACCGAGCAGATCCTAGGAGGATCAGGAAGAAAAGCAGTTGACAAACAGGAAGAAAGCGAAAATGCGGATGATGTCCTTGTATTCGGAAATTCAGGCCTAATTATAAAAGCCAGAACAGAAAATCAAAGAAAGATCGTTTCCAGCATTTCTAAGAATGATATGGTATTTGCTATCGGTCCTGCAGGAACGGGTAAAACCTACACCGCAGTAGCATTGGCTGTACGGGCCCTGAAAAATAAAGAAGTAAAAAAGATCATTTTAACACGTCCGGCTGTTGAAGCAGGTGAGAATTTAGGCTTTTTACCCGGTGATCTTAAAGAAAAACTGGATCCATATTTACAACCTTTGTACGATGCATTGTATGATATGATCGCACCGGAGAAGTTAGCTTACTACATCGAAAACAGAGTGATACAAATTGCACCATTGGCCTTCATGCGTGGAAGAACGCTGGATAATGCATTTGTAATTTTAGATGAAGCACAAAATGCCACTGAAGCACAACTTAAAATGTTCTTAACCCGGATGGGAGCATCTGCTAAATTCATTATTACAGGAGACGTTACACAGGTGGATCTTCCAAAGAATCAACCTTCGGGCTTGCCACAAGCGATCAAATTACTAAAAGGTGTCAATGGAATTGCAGTAATAGAACTGGATGGAACAGATGTGATCCGTCATAAATTAGTACGAAAAATTGTTGAACTATACGATAAAAACAAATCATAAATCTCTAAACCATGAATTCTATAACAGAAACAAAATTTAATTTCCCGAATCAAAAATCTTTTTACAAAGGAAAAGTACGTGATGTATATAACATCAACGATAAATATTTGGTGATGATCGTAAGTGATAGAATATCTGCATTCGATGTTGTATTACCAAAAGGTATCCCTTACAAAGGGCAAGTACTAAATCAGATCGCTGCTAAATTTTTAAAAGCAACAGAAGACATTGTTCCAAATTGGGTAATTGCGGTTCCTGATCCAATGGTAACAGTTGGGCATGTTTGTGATCCATTCAAAGTAGAAATGGTTATTCGTGGCTATTTATCCGGACACGCATGGAGAGAATACAAAGCAGGTAAAAGAATGTTATGTGGTGTAACATTACCTGAAGGAATGAAGGAAAACGACAAATTTCCTGAGCCGATCATCACACCAACAACAAAAGCTTCTGTTGGACATGATGAAGATATTTCAAAAGAAGAGATCTTAAAACAAGGCATCGTTTCAAAAGAAGATTACGAGATGTTGGAGAAATACACACGTGCTGTTTTTCAAAGAGGAACAGAGATCGCAGAGAAAATGGGATTAATTTTGGTTGATACGAAATATGAATTTGGCAAAAAAGATGGAAAGATCTATTTAATTGATGAGATCCACACACCTGATTCCTCCCGCTATTTCTACAAAGAGGGATATTCTGAAAGACAAGCTAAAGGAGAAGCACAAAAGCAATTATCAAAAGAGTTTGTGCGCGAATGGTTAATGGCCAATGGATTCCAAGGCAAAGATGGACAACAAGTTCCGGAAATGACAACAGAGATCATTAACTCTATATCAGAAAGATACATCGAACTTTATGAAAACATTGTTGGAGAAAAATTTGTGAAAGCAGATGCTAGCAACGTGTTAAGCAGAGTAGAAAATAACATTAATAATTTTCTTAACAGTCAAAAATAAAGGCTCAAAAATTTTGATTTAAATATTAGCTTACTATATTTACGGTAAATAAACCAATATTAATCTAAATCAAAAAATTATGGGAAAAGGCATTATTATTATCAAAGATACCGACAGAGGTATGATTCAAAATGAAAATGGAAAAGAAATTCCATATGTTCAAGCAAATGCAGACCTTTTGGGCTTAAAAGAAAAATCATATGTACGATTTGATGCATATTATAACGACACAACAAAAGAAAAAACGGCTTATAATGTTGAGTTGCAAAGAACGGGCATCATCATCATTAAAGACACCGACAGAGGTATGATCAACGACCCTAACTTTGGAGAGATCGAGGCTATCGTTCCTTTTCAGAAGGAAAGAGGCATTGAAAGTGGAGCAACCGTTAGATACCAACATTTGAATACAGGTAAAGCCGTTGTTGCGGTTTATGTTGAAGTTGTTGAACCTAAATAAATGATTATTTCCTATCATTAAAAGCGGGGTCTTCGCCCCGCTTTTTTCATGTAATACAATTTTAGTATATTTAGAAATTATAACACGCTTATGAGAATAAGAAAAATTGTATTTCTATTATTACTTCTTTTAGGAAAATCTAAATTCATTTCTGCCCAAAAAACAGAAATTGATAGCTTGGTCCAACTACTTAACACCAGCTCCGAGATAGAAAAAATTGACATCCTCAATGCATTATCATTAAAATATGTTGACAAGATTCCCGACAAAGCAATTGCTTACGCCAAACAAGCCCGTACAATTTCTGAAAATCTGAAAGCTGATATAAAGATCGGTAACTCCTGCTTAAATATTGCAAGAGGCTACTATTCTAAATCAGACAATACAAATGCATTAGCATTCTTGAATTTAGCTCAGAATTATTTCATAAAGCAAAATGATAAAACAGGATTAGCAGAGGTCTTCAATGTAATAGGAAACATCCAAACCGATGTGAGCAACAGTAAAGCGGCACTTGACTATAACTTAAAAGCATTAAAAATAAGAGAAGAGTTAAACGACTCTATGGCCATTGCCTCATCACTCATCAATCTAGGAAAGGTATACTACAATTTAAAAGACTACAAAAAAGCTAACGAATATTACACACAATCATTAATAATCAGAGAAAAAATAAATGATGAGGCTGGGATTGCAGCATGCTATAATAATATTGCCAATGTTTACGGTGATCAAGGAGAAAATCAAAAAGCATTAGATTTTTTTCAAAAATCACTTACCTTAAAAGAAAAATTGGGTAACAAAAAAGGAATAGCATACACCTTAAATAATATAGGGAGTATTTACACCGCACTTGACAATCATACCAAAGCGAGAGAGTATTATTTAAAATCATACGAAATAAAAAAAGAGATCAATGATGCACGTGGCATTTTGAGCTCACTGACGAATATTGGAGCGAGCTATTATTATGCAGATGACCTGAATAATGCTGTAAAATATTTTCTTTTATCAAGTGCACAAGCAAACGAAATTGGAGCAAAAGACATTGAATTGAGCGGATACCAAAATGCTGCCGAAACCTATATGCAATTAAAGGATTTCAAAAAGGCGGCAGAATACTTCAGCAAATCACTTTTATTAAAAGATAGCATTTTAAGTATTGAAAGCACTAAAGCACTGCATGAAATGCAAGCAAAATTCAATTTTGAAAAGCAAGAAAAAGAAATAAAGATCCTAAAACAAGAAACGGAGATTCAAGCACTTGATGTAGCCCGAACCAGACTAATTAAAAACGGGTTTATTATCGGCTTTATTTTAATATTGATCATTGCATTCATCATTTACAATAGATATCAAATTAAACAAAAAGCGAATAAAAAATTAGAGTTTCAAAAACAAGAGATTACCCGTCAGCACAATGAATTAAATGTTGCCTACGGACAGATCGAAGCAAAGAATAAAGATATTACTGACAGTATAAAGTACGCTAAGCGATTGCAAGAAGCAATATTACCCACCGCAGAATTTGAAAGAACTTTTTCAAACAACGGATTCATCTTATATAAGCCCAAAGACATTGTCAGCGGTGATTTCTACTGGATGTGGAAAAAAAATCATTTGATCTTTATTGCAGCTGTTGATTGTACCGGACATGGAGTACCGGGTGCGTTTATGAGTATTGTAGGGCATAACCTTTTGAATCAGGCTGTTAAAGAGCACAACCTCACTACCCCATCACTGATACTAGATGAAGTAAACAAAGGTATTACCCAGACACTGAGACAGTATGAAGAGGAATCAACTGTGAAAGACGGGATGGATATTTCACTCTGCTGCTTGAACACAGACACTCTTGAATTACAATATGCAGGAGCGTTCAATCCATTATGGATTATTAAAAATAATTCCATTCAGGAAATAACTGCCGATAAATTCCCGGTTGGAACTTTCATTGGCGAAAAGCTAAATAGATTTAAAAACAATACGATCCAACTTAACAAAGGAGATAAGTTTTATATGTTCACAGATGGCTATGCAGACCAATTTGGTGGACCAAAAGGAAAAAAATTCAAATACAAACAACTCCAGGAACTATTGCTAAAAAACGCAAGCATTTCATTAGACAAACAAAAAAGAGAGTTGGATCTTGCTTTTATTAGCTGGATAGGGCAATTAGAGCAGATTGATGACGTACTCATTATCGGTATACAAGCCTAATTTTTGTTAAAAAAGGTGTTGATAATTGCATCTTCCACTTACCAATAGAAGGCAAATGTTTTCATAAACTTGATGTAGCAAAATCAGACCTATGAAAATCAATTTATTGCCCATATCTCTATTCTTTTTTTCTGCCCTCTTATTTTCTTGTTCCGACTCACAAGAACATCAAAAGGATACTAGAACTATTTTTAAGTATAACGATATGGCAGGAATTAGTTCGTTAGATCCTGCTGCAGCAAAAAATTTCGAGAACATCTGGGCGATCAATCAACTTTACAATGGATTGGTAGAAATGGATGATTCACTGAATGTAAAGCCATCCATCGCTAAAAGCTGGGAGATTGTAAACAACGGTAAAACTTACATTTTTCATTTACGGAACGATGTTTTCTTCCATGATCACAAATACTTCGAAAATGGCAAAGGAAGAAAAGTAATTGCAACTGATTTTGTTTACAGCTTTAACCGTTTGCTCGACCCAAAAGTATCAAGTGCAACATCATTACTTTCTAACATTAATAATGAACACCAAAATGCATTTGAAGCGGTCAACGACAGCACCTTTGCCATTCATTTGGGAAAGCCATTCACTCCTTTTCTAGGCATTCTAACAATGAAATACTTTTCTGTTATTCCAAAAGAGATTGTTGAGCGAACAGGGGAAGACTTCAGAAGAAATCCTGTTGGTACCGGCCCGTTTAAATTCAAGATGTGGGAAGAAGGCTCTAAATTGGTTTTCGTAAAGAATGAAAACTATTTTGAATTCGAAGGGAAAGATCGACTGCCCTATTTGGATGCTGTATCCATTTCTTTCATAAAAGACAAAGAGACATCTTTCTTAGAGTTCATGGAAAATCGCTTCGATATGGTTTCAGGAATTGATGCGATCAATACAGATCAAGTTTTGACTCCGGAGGGAGTACTTAAAGATGAATACAAAGGGAAAATTGTGATGCAAACTCAACCTTTCTTAAAAACGGATTACTTAGGCTTTTTGATTGATGAAAAACTACCTTCCGTAAAAAACTCTCCTTTGCGTTTAAAGACCATTCGTCAGGCCATTAACTATGGATTTGATAGAAAAAAAATGGTTAAATATTTACGCAAGAATTTAGGTAAAGCCGCAACAGCAGGATTTATACCTCCGGGAATGCCTTCCTTTGACGAAAGTAAGATCAAAGGCTACGATTACAACCCTGAAAAAACGAAGGAATTATTATTCTTAGCCGGATTTCCTGATGGAAAAGGATTACCTGAAATTGTTTTAGCTACTACGGAACAATATCTTGAATTAGCTGAATATATCCAATCTCAATTAGCTGAATCGGGAATAAAGATCAAGATCGATGTACAAAAAGCAACCGTTTTATCAGAAAACATTGCGAATGCCAAGATCAACTTTTTCAGAAAATCATGGGTAGGCGATTATCCCGATGAAGAAAATTTCTTGTCGCTTTTTTACAGTAAAAACTGGAGCCCTACAGGATTCAATTACACACACTACTACAATCCGCAATTCGACCTATTATTTGAAAAATCACAACATGAACAGAACGATTCCATCCGTCATCACTATTACCAGCAAATGGATCAATTATTAATTGATAATGCTCCAATTGTCCCACTTTATTACGATCAGGTAGTAAGGTTGGTACAAAAGAACATCAGGGGATTATCTTCCAATCCAATGAATTTACTCACGCTAAAAAAGGTAAAGAAAACGAATTCCTGATCACTGTACTTCTAAGTAGGTAATTATCGGAAAATGATCCGAAAGCTCTTCGCGAATGGTTCTAAATTCATAAGAACGGAAGTGATCACTATGCAAAATATAATCGATACGGAAAGAAGGAAACTTTCCGATGTAACTTCGTCCTAAACCACTACCACTTTCAATAAAACTATCCGAAAGGTCGCCTAATATCGTTTTGTAAGCATACGAAGCCGGTGTGTCGTTAAAGTCGCCACAAACGATAACCGGGTATTTACAGGATTTTATACTCGCTGCTATCAGATCCGCTTGTTTTGCACGCTTAACAAATGCTCTTTTTAAGCGTTTTAAAATATTTTTTGAGCGCTCTACGTCTTCCGTCTCTACATCTTTTTTCAGATCATCTGCATACTTATAATCATCTTTTGAAAATGCGATTGATTGTAAATGCATATTGTAGACCCTGATCGTATCCTTATCCCACAAAACATCAGTATAAATGCAAACATTATTTCCTTTATAACCAAAATTGATTTTACCCTTATTTACGATAGGGTATTTAGAAAAAGTAGCAATTCCAAAATGCTGTTTATGCTTATCATTGACCGAATATTCTGTATGGACAAACTTGGCATTTTTAAATTTCAAGATGCTATCTATATTATTCTGCTTGCTGCTATCACGCGTAAAAAACTCCTGAAAACACATGATCTCAGGATTCTCATCCTGTATCAACTCAAACATTTTGGCTCGCGTTTCGGTATTGTGACTCCAATTATACAGATCGAAGACCTTCACATTATAACTCATCACTTTTAGGATCTCTTTCGATTTATCCGGAGTATCTTTAAATGAAATTTGTATGAAGCTATGCAACTGTGGCCAACCACAAATAATGATCAATAAAGAATAAGCCAATCGTTTTTTCAACTGAATCGCCCAATACAATACAAATAACAAATTGAGAACTACCAAGACAGGATATCCTAAACCAAAAAATGAGAACAACCAGAAGTTCTCAGGGCTTACATAAGGAGCTAGATAAGAAGTCAAAAGGGCAATCGCAGCAACATGATTGGCAAACATCGCTATACGATTAAAGTAGTAACGTTTACCTTTCCGTTTCTTTTTCTCTTCCTGCACTATTTTTTGCTCCTGAGTAGACAATTGAATAATTATTTTTTGCTTGCTTTGAACAATATTTCTTTTTCAGCTTTACTCAAACTCTCATATCCTGATTTGGATATTTTATCCAATATCTGATCGATCTGTTGCTGGCTGGCAGCGCGATTATGATTATACTCATCATCAGACAATGGCCTATTCTTATGCACTACTTTCAACTTTGGTTTAGGACTGAAAAGTCCTTTTATCCAATCGAAAAATGAATTGATCGGTTTGGCCATATCCACTCCCTTTTTATATTGAACAATAAAAACATATCCCATCAATGCACCTCCTAAATGCGCCAAATTACCACCTACATTCGAATAAGAAGCAACATTTAACACATCGATCAAAATTGAGAATAAAGCCACATATACCAGTTTCACTTCACCAATGAACATCATATTCATTTTATAATTTGGCAAGAGCGTAGCAGCAGCAACAATGATAGCCGTAACACCTGCTGATGCGCCAACCATTGGCATGCCAATGTAACGTTCTAATGAAGGAATTAATTGTATTATTAGCAACGAAAAAACAGCTCCGGCAATACCTCCTAAAATATAAAGAGGGATCAATTTTTTTGTTGAAGTATAATGCACAAAGATCTGTCCAAACCAAAACAATGTGACCATATTCCAGAAAATA
>JAEUTU010000038.1 GCA_016786925.1 Bacteroidia bacterium | reverse complement strand
ACCACCACCATATACAATCTTTCCACCCGGTGTTTTGTATTTTAAAGAATCGGTAACCTTAATGCTATCGGCACTTTCCAGCTCACCACTTTCGTAGCGTGCCAGCTCTTCGTTGTAATACTCATTCACACCATGTTTGTAGGGCTTTTGAATGCTACGTCCGGTTGGTGTGTAATAGCGGGCAATCGTCAAGCGGATAGCCGATCCATCGGTAAATTCACTTTGTTCCTGCACCAGTCCTTTACCAAAAGAACGTCTTCCGATCAGTGTGCCACGGTCGTTGTCTTGCACCGCACCGGCAAGGATCTCGCTGGCAGAAGCCGATCCATCATCGATCAAAATGAATAGTTCTCCGTTTTCAAAACTACCGCGTTTGGTAGCATAAAAGTCTTTGCGCGGACGCGCTTTTCCTTGTGTATAAACAATGCTTTTTCCTTCAGGAAGGAACTCATCGGCAATGTCCACAGCGGTATTCAGGAACCCGCCACCATTGCCACGCAGATCGACCACCAATTTGGTCATGCCTTGTTTTTGTAACTTATCAAGTGCTTGCATGAACTCATCATAGGTGGTTGCCGCAAAACGACTGATCTTGATATAACCCAGATTAGCAGTAAGCATGTAAGATGCATCTAAACTGTAGATAGGAATAGTGCCACGGGTAATGGTAAAATCGATCAAACCTTTTCTGCCATTACGTTTTACAGAGATCTTTACTTTGGTGCCGCCTTTGCCTTTTAAGCGTTCCATCACCCCTTTGTTTGCAATTTTTATCCCCGCAATGGTTTTTCCATCCACCATTACAATTTTATCTCCGGCCTGCACACCAACACCTTCGGCCGGTCCACCGGGAATGGCAGCTACCACACGCACCGTATCATCCACAATGTTGAACTCTACACCAATTCCTTCAAAGTTGCCTTGTAAGGGTTCGTTATTGGCTTGCAGCTCTTCTGCACTGATATAGCTGGAATGCGGATCGAGGTTTTCTAATAAAGAAACAATGGAACGTTCTACCAGATCATCA
This sequence comes from Bacteroidia bacterium, assembly GCA_016786925.1. Lineage (GTDB taxonomy): Bacteria > Bacteroidota > Bacteroidia > 2-12-FULL-35-15 > 2-12-FULL-35-15 > 2-12-FULL-35-15. Next base: position 62,739 of record JAEUTU010000038.1, on the reverse strand, counting down.
TCATTAACGGTGTCTACATATTCCTGATTGATGTACTGAAGGACATCCTGTAATTTGCTGAATTTACCGGTGTTTCCACCCATTACCGTTTTTTGTCCGCCCGAAAGGAATGTTGTTCCGATAAAAATTCCCAACACCAATACCAATGCAAAAATGATCGGTAGATAGACATAAAACTTTGGACGGTTCATATTTGAAATAGACTAAGACGGTTTTTTATAACGCACTACTTCCACTCCGAATTTTTTCAGGAAGTCAACACCTTCATCGCTTGCTAATCCTTTAAAATCGGCATAAGAGTTCAGGTAATATACTTTTCTGATACCGGTGGTGTAGATCACACGTGCACAGGAGATACAAGGAGAAAGCGTAACATATAAAGTAGATCCTTCAATGCTCACATTGTTTTTTGCAGCATACAGGATCGCATTTTGTTCGGCATGTAATGCCAGTGAGCAGGAGCCTTTGCTATCGAGCGGACAGCCTTCTCCGGGCCACACTTCATCGCAATTATGTGTTCCGGCTGGCGGACCATTATAGCCTAACGATACGATACGTGTGTCTTTTGTAAGCACAGCACCTACTTGTGCTTTCACACAGTGCGAACGCTTTGCAAGGTTTTCAGCCAGATCCATGTATATATCATCAAAACTCGGTTTGCTCATAAATGCGAATTATTTTAAGGAGAACAAAGGTAAATAAAAAGAGGCAACAAACACTATTTTAAACCGATAACAGCCATCATGCGTCCGGTGTTCCCCTTTTCCTTCCGGTGCGAAAAGAAAAGATCGTTGTTGGCAGCGGTGCAATAATTACTGATCTCGATGTTTTCCGGTGGAACACCAAAACGTAGCAATTGTTCGCGGTTAGCCGCTTTCAGGTTGACGAAATATTTTTGTTTGCCGGCATCAAAGCGCTTAAAGGCGCTGTCGAAATGGGCAGCCACCTCTTCGCCTACTTCAAACTGTTCATAGTCGATGCAGGCGCCAATGAATGCTTTGCAATTCTTTCCTTCTGTGCCGAATGTTGCTTTCATTTTAGCGAGTGTGTTACCTACAATGTTGGAAACGGTTCCCCTCCAGCCGGCATGAATAGCAGCCACCGCATTTTCTTTTTCATCATGAATGAGAATGGGTGTGCAGTCGGCAACCGATACCACCAAAAATAAACCTTTGGTATTACTGATCTGTGCATCGTAGCCCTCCGTGATCTGAGGTTTTCCGGCATGAAGAATTGCTGCTCCGTGCACTTGTTTGCTGATGGAGAGTTGATTCAGCTCAATGCCTAAAGAATTGAAAAAAAGAGCACGGTTCTTCATCACATTTTCGGGCAGATCGTTTACTGAAAGCCCTAAATTCAATGAGTTGAAAGGAGCAGGACTTACACCGCCATCGCGTGTGCTTTGAGCGGCAATAACAGCAGAGGTGTTAAAAATAGATGGGAGCAAATGCATGTGTACAAAAGTAGTTAATACTTATTTACCTGCTTTTTTCTGTGAGGCAAAAGTTTTTGTTTCTTTGCACAAAATATTTACGAAATGAACATTTTAATTTTAGGATCAGGAGGAAGAGAACATGCGTATGCATGGAAATTGGCACAAAGCAAAAAGTTGAACAAGCTTTTTATTGCTCCTGGAAATGCGGGAACAGCGAGTGTTGGAACGAATGTAAACATAGCAGCAACAGATTTTGATGCGATCAAAAAGTTTGTGTTGGAAAACGATGTGAACATGGTGGTGGTTGGTCCGGAAGACCCATTGGTAAAAGGGGTTCATGATTTTTTTCTGGCAGATGCAGCACTAAAAAATATTCCTGTTATCGGTCCGCAAAAGGATGGAGCACAGCTCGAAGGAAGTAAAGATTTTTCAAAACGCTTTATGTTCCGTCATAATATCCCAACGGCACGTTATGAAACCTTCACAAAAGAAACGCTGGATGCAGGATTAAAATTTTTAGAAACATTGGAGCCGCCATATGTATTGAAAGCAGATGGTTTGGCGGCAGGTAAGGGTGTGGTGATTCCTAACACCTTGGAAGAAGCGAAGAAAGAACTTTCTGAAATGCTTGCCCATGCTAAGTTTGGAAACGCATCAGAAAAAGTGGTGATCGAAGAATTTTTGAAAGGAATTGAGTTATCCGTTTTTGTGTTGACCGATGGAAACTCCTATAAAATATTACCGGCTGCAAAGGACTATAAACGAATTGGCGTGGGCGATGTTGGTTTGAACACAGGTGGTATGGGCGCTATTTCACCGGTTCCATTTGCCAATGAAGAGTTCATCAAGAAAGTGGAAGAGCGCGTGGTGATCCCAACGATCAATGGTTTGAAGAAAGAAGGCATCACTTATAAAGGATTTATTTTTATTGGTTTGATGAATTGCAATGGCGATCCGCAAGTGATCGAATACAATGTGCGTATGGGTGATCCAGAAACAGAAGTAGTGTTGCCACGCATCAAATCCGATCTATTGGATCTGTTTGAAGGTGTTGGAAATGGAAATTTACACGAAAAATCGTTTGAAGTGGATCCGCGTTTTGCAACAACAGTTATGTTGGTAGCGGGTGGATATCCGGAAGAATATAGAAAAGGAGATGTGATGACAGGTTTTGAGCAAGTAAAAGACAGTATTGCTTTTCATGCGGGAACCAAGCAAGATGGGGCGAATGTTGTTACTAATGGCGGCCGTGTGATGGCGATCACCTCTTATGGTGACACGATGAAAGAGGCGTTGCAAAAGTCTTTTGCCAATGCAGAGCAGATCAAGTATGAAGGAAAATATTACCGTAGTGATATTGGAAAAGATCTGGAAGTATATTTTAAATAGGTTCTTCCGGTTGAAAGAATAAAAAAATCCACTGAAATTTTTCAGTGGATTTTTTATGAAGATCTTAAAATAAAATCACAAATTATTTTAATGTTCCTTTTTCTTTAGCTTCTTTATTGTAGCGAGCTTGCATACGCAACCACACTGCAGTTAGAACACCGATTAACAACCAAAAAAAGATGTTTGGACCATTGCCTAAAGCTTTAATGATTCCAAATGACCATTGGCAAAAATCACCAATTCCGTTAAAAACATCTGTCATATTCATAGCTAAAAGATTTTTAATTCTGGATCCAAATGTACACAAAATATTTAAAACGCATAATTTTTTAAGCTATTTTTAGGCATTCATTTATGTTTATACGCTTTTTTAAATCAAACAATGCAATTGCGCTGGTGGTTTTGCCCATCATGGCAATCGTTATCTGGCTGTTTGGCATGCTGCATCCGCAGGTGTTGCCGGTGCGCCATACCATGCCTTTGTTTGAATTAATAGGCCGTGGAGCATACGCCTTACCCTGGTTAAGTGTTGTATTGGGCTATGTGCTGGTCGTTTCGCAGGCATTTTTGTTGAACTATATCGTCAATGAAAATGAGGTACTCAAAAAGCAATCGTATCTGCCGGCTTTATTCTACATGGTGTTTATGAGCAACAACAGCGCAATGTTGATGTTTCATCCGCAACAATTTGCCAATCTGTTTTTATTGTTTGCTATCAATAAACTCTTAAGTTCCTACAGAAAAGATCAGGCTTTTTCTCAGGCATTTGATGCGGGTTTTCTTCTGTCGATCGCTTCTTTGTTCTATTTCCCTTATGCTGTATTTTTTCCGGTATTGGGCATTGCTTTTATTTTGTTACGCCCTTTCAATTGGAGAGAGTGGTTCATCTCCTTTTTGGGCGTGATCACTCCTTATTCTTTTGTGATCGTGTTTTATTTTTGGAACGACATCACAGATTATTTGTGGTATGATAAAATGTTCTATCCTTTGATGCGTGAGCAACCCAAGATGGAGATCGCTGATAGCTTTTATCTGATGATTGGAATTGGCTGGTTGTTGATCCTGTTCTCGTTTTTCAAAGCATTTGCAACCATCGGAGCCGGCTCACAACGAAGCAAAAAAGGAATGAGTCTGTTCATTTGGCTGTTCTTTATTTCGGTGCTTACCATATTTCCAGCTCCCGAGTTATCCACAAAATACTTTTCGGCATTTGCCATACCGGCAGCGGTGTTTTGTGCGAACTATTTTTCAGAAATGAAAAAGGAGTGGATCGGGGAGATCTTGTTCCTGATCTTGATCGCCTCCTTGTTTGTGAATTTGATCGCCTTTTATTTTTAAAAAACGGCAAAAATGCTTCAAAAAGCATAAAAATTGTCAAAAAACAGCAAAAATCGACTCAAAAACGAGCAATTTTTGCCAAAAACACCCCCAAAAACTATTAACAGTTTTCTTATAAATGTTAATATTTTAAGCTTTACTTTCCTGTATTATTGGCTTAACTTTACCTTGGTTATTAAATATAAATCAAATTAAAATTTTTGCCATGAGTTTTATGAACGAAGCAACCCCATCAGTTACAATTAAGAAAAAGAACATCTTTGCATTAATTGAATACTGCATTGAAAACAAAATTGATCATACCGTAAAATCAAGATCAGAGAACTCAGACGAGTTTGATGTAGAATTCTTGATCACAAACACTAAAAAAGCAATTGCTTTAGGAATGTGTTTAAAAGAGTTGAAACTGGAATTGAATGGTTTGAATGTAACATCGATTGCGGCAATCAAAGCCAACAAAAAAGTGTTACCGGCCAAAGAAACCGGGTTAACAATTCCAAGCGGTGGAGTGGCAATTGAATCAGAGCCGATCATGGCTTTTGAAGATGCATTGCCATTTGATCTGGGAACTTCGAACTAATTGGAGCTTGCTAGAAAATTTTTATTTGAGCGCCCCGGCAACGGGGCGTTTTTATTTTTCATAGAAGTGCATTTCCTGAATGTATTTCCAGGTAGCTTCCGGTAAAAAATAGCGCACATCTTTTTTCTCTTTGATGGCTTTACGAATGAATGTAGAGGAGATCTCCATCAGTGGAGCATCGATCAGTTTTACTTTCTTATGTGTTCGTAGCGCACCTCCATCTGTTTCCGGACGAGGATACACCAGCAGTTCGCATTGTTTCAGGATCTCTTCATGATTTTTCCATTTGTGGAAATTCGCCAGATTATCGGCTCCCATGATCAAAGAAAATTCGTAGGATGGATATTTCTCTTTTAGATAGGTCAACGTATTAACAGTGTACGAAGGTTGTGGCAACTTGAATTCAATATCGCTTGCCTTCATTTTGGTATTATCGCCAATGGCCAGATCCACCAGTCGTAAACGATGCTTTTCATCCAACAGCGATGCTTTTTCTTTATGTGGATTATGAGGCGATACCACAAACCACACCTTATCCAGCTCTCCAAACTCCAGCATATAATTGGCCAGTGCCATGTGTCCGATATGGATGGGATTAAAAGATCCGAAGAACAGCCCTACTTTCATTCGCTCTCCTCCTTTTCATTTTTTTCTTTGATCCACATAAATACATTCGGGTTGTTTTCGAATTCGCTGATGTCTTTACTAAAGCTCAACACACAAAAATCGATCAGCGGTAAAAGACCGAAACAGCCTCCCAGTGTTACTACATACACCACGGGTACCCAGGGTTTGGTTCCGAGCATCACACGGTGTGCGCCCATAAAACCGAAAGGGAATGGGAAGGCGAAAAGCGCGGAGACCAATTTTTTTTGTTTGGTGCTGTCTTTTGAAATACCCGGAGAAACAAAAGCAATAGAGTCGCTTCCCTGAATCAGCAACACGGTGTCGCCACGAAAAAGGACGCTATTGCTTGCTTTCGCTGAAAAAGAAAAGCTCATCAGCATCAAAAAAAGAAATGATACGATGAGCTTTTCCATATAAATGATCCTATTATTTAGCAGCTTTAAGGTTTGCTGCTACTTGGTTCCAGTTGATCACACTCCAGAATGCAGAAACATAGTCCGGACGTCTGTTTTGGTAGTGTAAGTAATAAGCGTGTTCCCATACATCGATCCCGAGGATCGGAGTGCCTTTTACTTCAGCAACATCCATTAATGGATTGTCCTGGTTTGGTGTAGAGCTAACGACTAATTTCCCGTCTTTTACTATTAACCAAGCCCAACCTGAACCGAAACGCGTTGCAGCTGCATTCGCGAATTGTGTTTTAAATTCAGCAAATGTTCCAAAAGCTGTATTGATAGCTGTTGCTAACTCTCCTGTTGGTTCGCCACCCGCATTTGGCCCCATGATGTTCCAGAACATGCTATGGTTGTAGTGTCCTCCGCCATTATTACGAACAGGCATAGGGTATTTAGAGATGTTCTTGCAGATCTCTTCGATGCTTAATTTCTCTGCATCTGTGCCTGCAATTGCATTATTTAGGTTAGTAACATACGCCTGGTGATGTTTTGTATGGTGTATTTCCATGGTACGAGCATCGATATGAGGCTCCAATGCATTGTATGCATACGCTAATTTTGGTAATTCAAAAGCCATATTATAAAGGGTTTTAAGAGATTAATAATTAAATATTTGTCCCAAAGTTATGATTAAAAACGGTTGTTTGGGCAAATGATTTACAGAAAAAAGTTCTATACTTTTGATAATCAATTTGCTCAATAGAAAAAAAGTATTACTTTTGCGCTCTAGATACTAGTATTAACCAAAAAACAAACAAACAAACAAAATGAAAAAATTATTTACAGTATTGTTCGTTGCTGGTGCAATGAGCATTGTAGCTTGCGGACCAAGCGCAGAAGAAAAAGCAAAAATGGAAGCTGATGCACAAAAATTAGCTGATTCATTATTGAACGCTGCTAGCCAATCAATCACTGAGGCTATCGATTCAGCTGCTACTACAGTAGTTGACTCTGCAGCAACTGCAGCTCCTGCAACTGAAGAAGCACACCACTAGTCTTCTTTCTGTAACAGATAAAAAAAAACACCATACTTAGTATGGTGTTTTTTTATTTTATACTCCTGATATTCCTACTCGGTAATGATCAGCTTTTTCGTTTGTATAGCATCTTGTGTGCTGATCTTTAAAAAATAAGTTCCTGCGGCAAGACCTGCTCTGTTTAAGAAGACAGAATTCTTCCCTTTGAACATTTGTTCTTCAGCGATCATTTTTACCAAAGCGCCTTTTTCATTGTATAGCGAAACATTTACTTTTTCATTTTGAGTTAACTCAAATGTGATGGTAGCTGATTTGCTTATTGGATTAGGAAAAACAGTAGGCTCAGTTGCGCTAGTCGTTTCTTCAATAGAGGTAGGAGAACCAAAGTAGTGATAAGTAGTATTGTTACCACTGCCGGAATTAGGCACTCCTAGTGTATCAGTAATTACATTATAAAAGATATCGGCAGGGTTGCTCAAGCCTGTTGTAACAACAGCGGTTGGTGATGTAAATGTGTTGCTGTAACGCGTGATCCTTGTTGGACTCCATGACGATAGGAAGTAATTTCCCACTCCATCTTTTGTGATACCATCCACGCTGCTTAAGCCGGACGATGCAACCAATGTTGTTACAGTTGAATCGGTCAAGGATACACTTTTAATGGCTCCCGTCCATTGTACAAAAACACAACGGTTGTTCGGTTGATCGAAAATGATCCCGTTCGGACTAGTAATTCCGGTGGAAGCGAACGTATTAAATTGACGTGTTACGATATCAAAACGATAGATCTTGTTTGCGCTGTAATCCGTAATGTATAGGTTATCCGAATTATCGTGTGTGATTCCGTTTAAAAATGTACCACCAAGGTTTATGTTAAATACAGCTGCGCCTGTATTGATATTAAATGCTTTTAAATTGCCTCCGGCACAAGCATATAGTGTATCGTTCACAATTTCCAAACCATGTGGACCGCCTCCGGAAAAGCCGGTAGCAAAAACAGCTAATGCACCGGTGGCACTGTTGCGGGTTAAAATATTGTTTCCGCCATTGTTGGCAATGAACCAGCGGTTGTTAGCATAATCAAACTCAATACTTTCAGGACTGTTATAGGTTTGAGAAAAAGCGGAAGCCCCGGAAAAGGCCAAGGCAAATGCAAGTAGGGTTTTTTTCATTATAGATAGAGGTTAACTGTTGCTGATTTTTTCAAGATCCATTTCACAAACAGGACATTTGCCCGGCTTGGTAAATATCTCTTCGGTGCATTTCATTGGGCACTGGTACTGCTCTGCAGCCTTTTGTTCTTTATTCTCCGTTTTGCTTCCGGAACATCCCGTACCAATAACGATCAAAGAAAAAGCAAAAAATGCTGTGCTTAAAAAGATTTTTTTCATATCTTGTTTATAAGTATTTGCCCTATAAAGAAAAGAAAAAAAAACGAGAACTAAAAAATATAAAAGGAATATATATATTTGCTATTCATTAAAAAAAGCAGGGGTGCGATGAAAAAATTTCTCTTAGTTACACTTTTATTGATCGGAGCTTCTACCGTTTCGAATGCTCAGGCGGGTAAAGAAAAGGAAGGTGGTTTGTTTAGCCGTATGTTCAAAAAAGAACAGAAGCCACACAAACAAATGCAGCATTTTGATAAACCGAAGAAGGATAAGAATATCAAGCACAACGGAACGTCCTACAACCGCAGAAAGAAAGAGAAAAGTCGCCATAATGTAGATGGTGATGGTTTCGGAACTGCAACACAAGGAAAACAGAAAAGGAAAAAAAGATAAAAAAGGGCTCCAAATTTTTGGAGCCTTTTTCTTTATCTAACAACTGTTACATGACCAATATATTGATGATCGTTGTATAGTATATCTTTCGTAAAGATTTTGTACACATACACATCCTGCTGAACAGGCTCTCCAACACCATAGATCTTTCCATTCCAGCCTTCATTCATGTCTTCTGTTTTGAAGATCTCATTGCCCCAACGGTCAAAGATCAGCATCTGGAATTCGATCACACCATATAATTTAGGTTTAAATACATCATTCAGGCCATTGCTGTTTGGCGTAAACGCATTGGGAATAAACACGCTGGTCTCTCCATTGATACGAATAGGATGTTGAACAGTATCTCTACAGCCAAATTCGTTGATGGCAATTTGTGTTACCATGTATGTTCCTGTATCAGGGTAGGTATGATAAGGTTCATACTGAATGCTTGTTTCGGTATCTCCCAGGTCCCAATCCCACATAGTGGCTCCTTGCGATTCGTTGTTGAACTGAATGTTGGGTTCATAGATCGAGGTCTCGTCAGGCGTAGCCGTGAATGCAGCGATTGGCCGAGGGAACACAACTACAGGGAAGTTTAACGTGTCGGTCATTTGACAGCCAAATGAGTTGGTGATGGTGAGTGAAACAAAATAAGTTCCGGCCGAATCATAGGTGTGTGTTGGGTTTTGTGTGAAGGTCATATTACCATCGCCAAAGTTCCACAGCCAGTTTACGATGGTGCCGCCACTCACTATTGAGTTATCATTGAAACTTGTTGTGAAAGCTTCACAACCACTTGTTTGTTGAGGTGAAAAACTAAATACCGGGATCGGAAAAGTGGTTACCTGTTGTGTAACAGAGTCAATACAGCCAAAGCTGGTGGTAACAACCAGCGTTACATTGAATGTATCATTTTGTGTCTGTAACACATGAATCGGATTTGTAAGCGAAGAGGTGTTTCCATCTCCAAAGTTCCAGAATGAATTGCTGATCGTTCCGTTGGCTGTAGTAGATAAATTTTCGAATGTTGTTGCACTTCCCCAACATACAACATTACTATTGAATGCAGCATTCGGTTGTGAATAGATCGTCACCGGTCGGCTGGCTGTATCTGAACATCCGGCAGCAGTTGTAACGATAAGAGTTGTTGTAAAATTTCCGGCTGTAGCATAAACATGAGCAGGGTTTTGTGTTGTATCTGTTCCGCCATCTCCAAAATTCCAATCCCAAGAGTTTATCAAACCGCTTGATGCATCCGTAAAATTGCTTGCCTGATTCTGGCAGGTGTTGGCTGTTGTAAAGTTAGCAAGCGGCAAAGGGTTGACCACCACCGTATCATAAGCAGTGCTGGCACATCCACCGTCCGATACCACCACATGTGTGATCACATACGTTCCTGCATTAGTATAAACATGTGTTGTGTTTAAGCTTGTACTGAGCGGAGAGCCATCACCAAAACCCCATGTTTGTGAAAGAATGTTTCCAACCGTAACAACACTTGCATCGTTCATGTTTAACACATTGTCTTCACAGATCGTATTTGCTGCAGCAATTCCTGCTTGTACATCGCTTCGCACCACAATTATCTGGAATGCTTGATCGGTACATCCTGCACCGCTCGATACGGTTAATGAAGTTAAGTATGATCCCGCAGTAGCGTATGTATGTGTGGTAACAGGTCCTGTTGTACTGTTGTTGCCATCTCCAAAATTCCAGGTCCATTGTGTTGGTGCTCCTGTTGAGTTATCGGTGAATGTGGTAGGTGTTCCAACACAAACAGTATCGACAGAATAGATCGCATCGGGGAACACATTGACTGTAACAGGAATTACAACTGTACTGTCGCAACCATTGATATTGGTTACTGTTAAGGAAACATTATATGTTCCTGCGGCAGCATAAATGTAATTCGGATTTTGAGAGAATGAACTGTTGCCATCATCAAAATCATAATACCAGTTATTGATCGCAACGGCATCCGTTGAAAGATCAGTAAATGATGTTACGGTTCCTTGACAACTTGTATTTGCTGCAAACAGAGGTGTTGGGACAGTGTTGACGATCACAGGCTGCGTAATGGTATCGTTACAGCCGGCAACATTACTAACAATGAGTGTTACATTGTAGGCTCCACCAAGCGCATATACATGCGAAGGATTTTGGTTGTTATCAGCAGGAGATCCATCTCCGAAATCCCAGCTCCAGGAAACCGGACTTGAAACAGTTGTGAGGTCAGTAAAATTCACTGCTTGACGTGCACAAGCAACACTATAATTAAAATCGGCTACAGGCTGTGGCAGAACAGTTATTGTTTGCGATGAGGAATTCGTACAGCCAAAAATATTTGTTACCAACAATGAAACGCTATAGTTTCCGGGGTTTGCATAAATGTAGGATGGCGATTGATTGGTATTCAATGGCGATGCATCACCCAGATCCCACTCCCAGGAAACAGCAGCAGTTGAATTGTCTGTGAAGTTTGTAGCATAGGTATGACAAGCTGTGTTTGCTGTAAATGCAGAAACAGGATTAGGATGAACGATGATGGAATGCGTGATGGTATCGGTACAACCGAAAACGTTGTTGACGATCAATGTTACATTATATGTTCCATCCAAAGCATAGGTATGTGTTGGTGAGTTATTGGTGCTGGTAGCGCCATCGCCAAAGTCCCAGCTCCAGCCTACAGCACTTGTTGATTGATCAGCAAAAGTGGTAGCAGTATTTAAACACACCGTGTCAAAAGAGAATGCTGCAACAGGAAGTGGATTCACGGTTGCGTCTATTGAAATAGAATCACGGCAGCCAAACACATTTTCTGTAATAAGTGTAACGGCATACAAGCCATCTGTTGCGTAGGTATGTGATGGATTTTGTGAATTGTCAAGCGGGCTGCCATCTCCAAAATCCCAGGTCCACTGTACAGGTGTATTCGTTGTTGCATCTGTAAATGTAGTAGCCACATTCATACAAGGAGTGGTAGATGTAAAGTTGGGAACGGTAAGAGGAAACGCAGAAACAGGAAGGGTCGTAGTATTTGTACAACCAGTTGCGCCATAGCCAACGGTTAAAACAACATTGTATGTTCCTGCGGTATTATAAACATGGTTTGTGGAAGCGTTGTTGCCTGTATCGGAAAAACCATCACCGAAATTCCATACAAATGTATCGGGCGCACCTGTAGAGGTACTTGTAAAGAACATCGTATCGTTCGTACACACATCGGAGGTGCTGAAGTTGGCTGTTGGGATAGGATTTATAATAACGGTAGCAGTTGTTGTATCGGAGCAGCCGCTACCGCCAAAGGCAATGAGTGTTACATTAAACGTTCCATCTGTTGCATACACATGTGTTGGGTTTTGTGTGTTGTTTGCAGGGCTTCCATCACCAAAATCCCAGGTCCAGCCAATTGGTGTGCCACTGGTGAGATCTGTAAAACTGGTGTTTTGTCCGAGACAAGCTGTGGTGCTATTAAATGCAGCAACAGGAACGGCATTCACGATCACGTTTTGTGTAACCGTGTTTGTACAACCAAAGCTGTTTGTCACCGTTAACGAAACGTTGTAAGTACCATTGGATGCGTAATTATGACTTGGATTCGGATTCGTATCCAATGGTGATCCGTCACCAAAATTCCAGCTCCAGGAAACAATGCTGCCTTGTGATGTATTGGTAAATTGTGTGGCTACACCCACACATTCTGTTGTATTGCCGAAAGCAGCAAGAGGCACACTATCCACTACGATCAATTGTTCAACGGTGTCAACACAAGCAAAAGCAGAAGAAGCAATCAGTTGAACGGTATAGCTGTTAGGTGCTGAATATGTATGTGTAGGGTTCGTTAATGTGGATGTACTTGCATCACCAAAGTTCCAGCTGTATGTTGTGGATCCTGTTGAGTTGTTTGAAAAAATGATCGCTGTGTTTGCACAAACCGTATCAGCACTTGGAGTAAAGAGAGCTACCGGATTTGCATGTACAGTAACAGTTTGAGTAGCACTATCACTGCATCCATTGGCAGCAGCAATGATCAACTGTACCGTATAAATACTGTCAACACCGGTTGTGGTGTATGTTTCAGAGCCGGGGTTTTGAAGTGTGGATGTGTTTCCATTATCAAAATTCCAGAAATAGGTATCACCTGCAGTAACAGGGCTGGTGTTGTTGAAGCTACTTGTAACAGGGGAGCAGCCGCTTGCCGGACTGATCGTAAATGCAGGTACAGGCAATGGAGCAATGCTGATCGTTGCACTGTCGTTGCTTGTGCAGCCTGCAACAGTTACTACCAGATAAACTAAATTATTGCCTGCAGCATTAAATGTTATTGGTGCCGGACTGTAGGCTGTTGATGTAGCTGGAGTTGCTCCTGCAAAGTTCCAATTGTAAGTACCACCTAAGGTAGAGTTATTATTGAAGCTTACTACCAAGCCCTGGCAACCACTGTTTACATCGGGGACAATATCTGCAACCGGATATGGATTGACAGTAACAAGAACCGGGCTCATTGGTCCGGGACAACCCGCAATGGTGGATTGTACATAATAGGTTGTATTGTTTGTCAGAACAGGTGTAGTAAATGTGTTGCCTGTATTTAATAGTGTTCCTCCGCTTAATGAATCATACCAGGTGTACGTTCCACCCGGTGCTGTGGCAGTGAGCGTTGTGCTTCCTCCTTCGCAGATCACTCCCGGTGCAACTGTTGGTGCAGCAGGAGTTGGATTAACGGTCACGGTTACTGATGTGCGTGGACTTGTGCAACCTGCCGCTGTGCTTTGAACATAATAGGTGGTGCTCGTTAAAAGTGGAGGTGTGGTGTAGCTGGCTCCTGTTTGTAAGAGTGTCCCTCCACTAGCTGCATTGTACCATTCATACGTTCCGCCCGGGGCTGTAGCGTTTAATGTTGCGGAGTCGCCTGCACAAATTGTTGTTCCCACAGCTGTAGGAGCAACAGGTGTGGGGTTCACTATAACGGTAACAATTGTTCTTGGACTTGTACAGCCAAGTACCGTTGTCTGAACATAAAAGTCGGTTGTGTCGCTCAGTGCCGGTGTTGTATAACTAGCGCCTGTTTGTAAAAGTGTCCCTGCTGTTGGTGCATTGTACCATTGATACGTTCCACCCGGTGCAGTGGCAGTAAGGGTTGCGGTGCTTCCTGCACAAATGCTTGTTCCCGGAGCTGTTGGTGCTACAGGAATAGGATTTACATGCACAAAAGCAGTGGCCGTATCTGTTCCGCAATAACCGGTAACCGTAAGTAATACGGTATAGTTTCCTGCGACAGAATAAGTTTGGGCGGGTGGCGCAGCAGCAGTAGAAGTGTTGCCATTGCCGAAATCCCAGAGATAAGTTAGCTGATCACCTAATGACGATTGTGTGAATGTAACACTAGCACCTTCGCAAATGGTACTTGTTAGCGGACTCACAATTGCTTGAACAAGAGGGTGAACCACAATGGTAACGATGGTGTCGTCAGATCCACAATGATTAGAAACGATTAAGCGTATGGTATGATTTACCGGAGCATTTCCTGCAGGTGCTGTGAATGTTTGGTTGGGGATCGTTGCTGTTGTATAGGTCAATACTCCATCAATGTACCATTGATAAGAAAGGTTTCCTCCTGTAGAAGTATTGGTTGTGGCAACAGTAAGAGGCGTACAACCTTCTAAAGGTGTAGCGGTCATTAATGCTGTCGGGATCGTGTCCACAACGATGGTGCGGAACATAGTATCCGTTCCACAGGCATTACCTGTTACCATCATAATGGTCCAGGTGCCTTGTGTATATACCTGTGGTGGCGGGAAGCGTACCCCATTTAATGTATTGCCATTTCCAAAATCCCAATAGTAATTATTTACCGGTGATGCTCCGGTTGTGGTATTTCCAAATGTAACGGTTTGAGGTGAACAGCCCAGTGTGGGTGTAGCTGTAAAGTTAGGTATAGGAGCACCAACCACGGTGATCGGGCCAACGGTAGCATTGGATGAATTACAACTATTGGCCGCTACAACCGAGATGGTGTAAGAGCCACCAACGGTGTAGGTATGTGATGGAGGAATAGGGCTTGTTGTTGTAACTGGAGGTGTTCCATCACCGAAATTCCAAACGTATGTATCGGCATTTTGTGAGGCATTTACAGGTGATACTGTATGTGGGGCGCATCCGGAGAATTGAACAAGTGGAACACTGAACGAAGCAGAAACGAATTTGTCGAACACAACTGTCAGCGTGGTCGTGGTGGTACAGCCATTTGCTCCGGTTGCAATCATGGTCACTGTGTAGGTGCCATAGTTGGTGTAGGTATGTGTAAGTGTTGCTGTTGATGCGGTGTTAACCACAGGACTTCCATCTCCAAAGTTCCAGCTGTAGGAAACAGCTCCGGTGGTAAAGTTGAAAAAAGAAACTGTTTCAATAGAAGTGGTATCAACCGGACTTAAACAATATTGTGTATCACCATCACCATCATCCCCTGCAATATTGGCGACAGGGCGAGGAAGAACGGTAACAGTGGTGTTGAATGTACTTGTACAACCGGTTCCATTGCTGATCGTTAAGCTGACATTATATGTTCCGCCAGCTGTGTAAACATGTGTTGGGCTGGGTGATGTAGATGTTCCGGCATCACCGAAATTCCAGGCATAGGTGGTGAATGCCCCTGTTCCGGTGGAGGTGTTGGTAAAGGCGATGGTTGTTCCTGCACATTGATTGTTAGGAGTAAATGTAAAAGAGGCATTTGGGTTTGGACGAATGATCACCTGTACAATGGCGGTATCGCGACAAGGAACAGAAGGGTCGAAAGCGATCAGCATATAGTTGTAGGTACCAACAGCTGAGATGGTAGAGTTATTGGGTGCTGATAAGCCACTTGTATTATCGAAAAAGACTCCGTTCAGATACCAGGAATAATTTACACTGGCCGCATCGGGTCCGGTGCTGGTGTTCACAAAACTGATGCTGGTGGCTCCCGGTCCACAGATCAGTGTCTGAGAAGGAGTAAAGGAAGCATTAATATTGGCACAATTGGCATACGTGCCCTTAAAAATAAAAACAAGAGCAGTGGTTAGTAATAACCGAAGGCTTATTTTTAAAAGGGTATGTTTTGTTTTGTGCACCTTTGATAAGATGCTATTTTCTGAAAAACCGTTGCAGAGAATAGCTATCAAAAGTAAGAAAAAAAGCCAAATAAAAAAGGCTGATATTTTTCATATCAGCCTTCTGTTTGTTACTGGATCAAAAACTCAGCATCAATACTATAACTTAGCTTTATGGTTTTATCGCCAATGGTTTCATCATTGCCCGATAGTTTATCGTCCTCCAGCATATAGCTTACGCGATATTGCGCCATGCTGTTCGACATTGAATTTCTGTAACGGTTATTGTCATGAATGCCATCGTCAATAGAAACAAAGCCACTTGATTCTGTTATTTGTACAGCTTTCCCTGCCTTTTCGCCAATAGCTTCACACAAGTAGTTGGCTTTTTCTTTTGCTGCTTTAATGGCATTGATCTTAATCTGTTTTTTGTATTCATCCATTTTACTGTGGGAGTATTTGGTAATGGCAGCTCTTGTAATTCCTAATGAGTCCATGGCAGCATAAACAAGATATACCTGTTGTGCATTTTTAAATTTCACATCATAGCTTTTGCTGATGATCTCATCTTTGTTTTTACGTTTCATGCTCAAGATATAAGCATTCATGTTGTCCATCTTGATATCTTTTTTATCGGTTGTCGCTACTTTCTCAATGTAGTTTACCAAATTCTTTTCCAGCTCTTCAATCGTAAATTTCTTTTTGTCCTTAGTGTATTCTCTTAATGTGATCGACATGTAGATCTCATCGGGAACGATCTCCATTTCAGCAGTGCCAACCACCTTGATCGTGTTTTCTTGTTTGCCTGTTGTTTGTGCTGTGTTTGTTTGTGTAAACAAAAGAACAGCCGATAAAAGTAAAAGTGCTTTTTTCATAGGATAGGATTTTAGTTGTTTAATGCCATTTGTTAACGTCAATGTGCGACTCTAAATTGTTCTCCAATTTGTCAGGAAGATTATAAAAAAAGTTAATTCCCGTTAAACGCTCTATAGAATCAATGCTTACCGCATATTCAAAAAGATCTTTTTTGCTTCCTTCATTCGGTAATACAAAGGCAATAGCTTTGTATTCGGGAAGTTTAACATCTAAAATGACCTTGTAATAATAGTTAGGAACACTCACTTTGTTTTCCCCGATCGTTTTTAGTCCTTCTTCTAAAACGCCTGCTGTAACCACATATAATTCTTCATTGGTTTGTGCCCAATCGCGCACTTTCGTCTCCAATTTTTTCCAGATACCACGGTTGAACTTTGGTTCTTGTGGACTCATATTGCTCATCAGGAATGATTCGCTCATGGTAATATCACTCCATGCCATATCTCCCGCAGGGCAGAGGTGTCCACGATCATAACCGCTTCCTTTGTAATCATCTGGAGTGGCAGAGCCGGTTTTTATAAGTGGATCCTCTCTAAAATTATCGGTTCGTTCTTCTTCATTGTTCTTGCACATGTCAGATGTCAAACGGTAAGCCACCCATTTTGCTTGTTCATGAACTTCGGAATAACAAAGCGCAAACGCGGTATGCTTTACAATAATATCTTTCTTGTTTTTTTTCGGATAAAAAGTGTTCTGAAAGTTTTTAGGCGGCTCACTGTCTTTTGGTTTTTCTAATGCGGAAGGAGTCTGTATTCCTAGAGAAATAAAACCAAGTACAAACAGAAAAACAATTCTTAAAAACATAGTATCTTTATGAGAAGTAAATATAAAACAAAATGAAGACACTTTTTCTTGTTCGTCATGCAAAATCGGAATGGGCCAATGAAAACCTTACAGATATTGACCGCCCTTTGAATGCAAGAGGCTATAGAGATGCTCATTTTATGAGCGAACAATTGAAAAAGAATAAACTGTTTCCCGAGCAGATCGTTTCAAGTCCTGCCATCCGTGCCACAAGTACCGCATTGATCTTTGCTCGTAATTTAGATTATGATTCCGAGAACATGCAGCTAAAAAAGATGCTCTATGAAACAACAGAAAAAGAGTATTTGAAAATTATTTCTGAAACAGAAAACTCCAAAAGATCGCTGATACTTTTTGCCCACAATCCAACATTAACAGTATTGGCAAACCGTTTAACTAAGCCATTTACAGAGAATATTCCTACTTGCGGCATTGTAGGTATTCAGTTTAAAATAAACGACTGGAAAGAGATAATGACAGCTCAAGGAGAGTTGTTCTTGTATGATTTTCCGAAGAAATAAGGAGCTAACTAAACTTCTCGATCGCTTCTCCGATGAGTTTTCCTTCTATCAAGAAACCATCATGTCCGTAAGGAGAATCAATTTCCACAAAATGTGAATTAGGGATGTGTTGAGCCATGAATTTTTGTTCGGCAACAGGACAAAGATGATCGCTGCTGATACCAATGATAATGGTTTTGATCTTGAGACTATTCAATGCTTGTATCACACTTCCTCTATTGCGTCCAATGTTGTGCGAATCCATCGCCTTGGTTAATAACCAATAGCTGTAAGCATTAAAACGTTTTACCAATTTTTCTCCTTGATAGTTGATATACGAGCTGGCCTTAAAATCATCGATCTTGTGAATGTGTTCATCTGTTTGTGTTTGAACAAATGCTTCATACGTTCTATAGGTAAGCATGCCAATGGCGCGTGCTGTTTTTAATCCTTGTGCTCCTGCTTTCGGATCCATTTGTTTCCAGCTGGGATCCGTTTCAATCGCCAAGCGTTGTGAGGTATGAATAGCAATTCCCCAAGCAGACTCTTGCGGACTAGTAGCAACTAAAATTTGTTTTTCGAAAATAGTTGGCTCGGCTAATACCCATTCCAATACTTGATAACCACCCATTGATCCACCAACAATGGTGTTGATCTTTTCTAATCCAAGGTGCTTACGGAGCAGGATGTGCGCCTGCACCATGTCGCGAATAGTTATAATTGGAAAAGTGCTGTAATACGGTTTTTGTGTTGCAGGATCGATCGTTAATGGTCCGCTGGAACCATAACACGATCCAATGATATTGGCACAAACGATAAAATGTTTGTTGGGGTCATAGGTCTTTCCTTCGCCCACCAGTGAGTTCCACCAGTCGGCCACATCGCTGTTGGCGGTTAGTGCATGACAAAACCAGATCACATTGCTTTTATCGGCATTCAGTTTTCCATAGGTATGATAAACAATATCCAGAGAAGACAAAGATTGGCCGTTCTCCAGTTTTAATGCTTGACGATATGTGAAAAAGTGTTTGTTCATTGACTATCCGCAAAACTAAACAAAATTTCCTGCAATTGCTTACCTTTGGTTCTCGACTTTGCTTGAGTTGACAAAAATAAAAACTCGATTAGACCTTGGTCGATTTTGAATAGACTTTTACAATGAAAAAATAATATGAAAATAGAACTAAAACGATTGGATGATGCGTTTCATTTTGAGGCGATCAGCGAAACAGGAAATGTTGCGCATATGGATGGTGGTGAAAACATTGGTGGACATAACAAAGGTGTTCGACCGATGCAAATGTTACTCATGGGTTTAGGCGGCTGTAGCGCTATTGATATCGTGTTGATCTTAAAAAAACAAAAGCAGGTGATCGAAGATTTTCAGATCAGTATTGAAGGAGAGCGTGAAGAAGGTAAGGAGCCATCATTATGGAAAACGGTAGTTGTTCATTTTAAATTAAAAGGACAAGTTGATAAGGAAAAAGCGGAGCGTGCCGTTCAGTTATCAATGGACAAATATTGCTCTGTTTCAAAAACGCTTGAATTGGCGGGAGCAAACATTACCTATAAAGTATCAGTAAACCCCTCTCCATCTCTCCCCGAAGGGGAGAGTGCGAGCTAAAGGATTAATAAGTAGCACTTGAAAGTATTAGATTAATAATAAACATTAAAATTCCTCTCCTTTGGAGAGGTTAGGTGAGGTGATGAAAAAAATGGAGACCAATGCTATCCGCACACAAGCAGATAGAACAAACAACAGAGAACACTCTGTTCCAATGTACCTAACATCGAGCTTTACATTTGATGATGCAGAACAAATGCGTGCAATGTTTGCAGACGAGCTGGAAGGCAATATCTACAGTCGTTTTAGCAACCCAAACTCAACAGAGCTAGTAGATAAAATGTGTTTGTTGGAAGGCGCAGAAGCAGGCTATGCAACAGCATCTGGTATGTCGGCTATTTTTGCAAGCTTCATGGCATTGCTAAAAAGTGGTGATCATATTCTGGCATCGAGCTCTATCTTTGGATCAACACATACGGTATTGTCGAAGATATTACCAAAGTATGGTATTGAACACACGTATGCCGATGTGAACAAACCGGAGACATGGGAAAGCTTGATACAAAAGAACACAAAAATGATCTTTGTGGAAACACCTTCTAATCCGGGATTGGACATCATTGATCTGGAATGGTTAGGAAAATTAGCGAACAAACACAAGGTTATTTTAAATGTTGACAATTGTTTTGCAACACCATTCATTCAGCGTCCTATTGAATTTGGAGCACACATCGTTACACATTCAGCTACAAAATATATTGACGGTCAGGGACGCGTACTGGGAGGAATTGTGGTTGGTAAAAAAGAATTGATCAAAGAGATCTATACGTTTTGTAGAAGCACAGGGCCATCTTTATCGCCTTTCAATGCCTGGACACTTTCAAAAAGTTTAGAAACGCTGGCTATAAGAATGGAGCGCCATTCGCAGAATGCACATAAACTGGCCATGCTTTTAGAGAACCATCCTGACGTGAAACAAGTGCGTTATCCTTTTTTATTATCGCATCCTCAGTTTGAGATCGCGAAGAGACAAATGAGCATGGGTGGCGGAATTGTTACTTTCGAAATAAAAGGAGGAATTGAAAGAGGAAGAAGATTTTTAGATGCATTGCAAATGTGTTCACTAACAGCCAATCTTGGAGATACAAGAACGATTGCTACACATCCGGCATCAACAACTCATGCAAAGTTGACCGAAGAAGAAAGGCTATCTGTTGGCATAACACCGGGCTTGGTCCGAATTTCAGTTGGATTAGAGAATATTATTGATATAATTGCGGATATAGAGCAAGCCATAGAAAAATCGAAATAGCGTGATCAAAGGAATGAACATATCTAAAAAAAACATTGCAATACTTTTTGCAATGTTTTTTTGTTTTCTATCCTTTGCACAAAATATAAAGTTCAATAACATTTCTATTCTTCAGGGACTTTCTCAAAGCACCGTGAATTGTGTCATGCAGGATAAACAAGGGTTTATCTGGATCGGGACACAAGACGGTTTGAACAAGTACGATGGTTATTCATTTAAATATTACAAACACAAACAAAACGAGCCCAATTCTATTTCCGACAATTTCATTCAGTCCTTATGTGAAGACAAAAACGGGCTTATTTGGATCGGGACCTATGGCGGAGGTTTGAATGTATTTGATCCGGTGACGGAAAAATTCTCTTTTTTCAAGAACGACAGTGCAGATCAAAATTCCCTAAGTAACAATGTGATCATGAGTTTGGTTTGTGATAGCAGAAATAATTTATGGGTGGGAACACAGGATGGCTTGAACTATTTAAATACACAAACAAAAAAATTTACCCCTTATCGTTTTTCTGATAAGAATCCTACCAGCATTAGCAGTAACAAGATCAGTTGTATCTATATTGATAAAAAAGAACGGGTTTGGGTGGGGACTGCAGATGCGGGCTTTAATCTTATTGATTCGGAAAGAAAAAATTTTACCCGTTTTTTAAATATTCCGGATGATGCAAACTCTGTTTCTAAGAATGTAATAAAAGCCATTTACGAAGATCACTCGGGTGGTATTTGGATTGGAACGGGTGGTGGCGGAGTTGATCTCTTCAATCCGGTTAATTTTAAATTCACTCATTTTGTAAAAGAGGAGAAGAATAAGAACTCAATTTGCAGTAACGATATTTGGGTGATATTTGAGGATACCGATCATAACATGTGGTTTGGTAGTTATGGTGATGGTTTGTGTCGTCTGGATCCTAAAACAAACACGTTTACGAGTTATAAAATGAATCCCGCAATAAGCGGTTCTTTGAGCAATAACGTGATCATGTGCGCCTTTCAGGATTATCGTGGTTTGTTTTGGGTGGGAACACTTGGAGGAGGCGTGGATGTGTTTGATCCTGTTAAAAAGGGATTCACACATTACAAACAAAATCAATCCGATCCTAATTCTTTATCAGAGAACATGGTCATGTGTTTTTATGAAGAGAATAATGGTTCCGTTTGGATAGGAACTTATGGTGGCGGCTTGAACTTGTTCGATCCGGTCAAACAATCCTTTACTCATTTTAAGCATGATGAAAAAAATAAGACATCCATCAGTGCCGATATTGTCCGTTGTGTGTTTCGCGATTCGAAAGGCAATTTGTGGGTGGGAACCTATGGTGGTGGCTTAAACCTGTTCAATGAAAAAACGCGATCATTCAGTGCACTTAAACATAACGATGCTGATCCATCAAGTATCAGTAGCGATGATGTGTGGTGTATAAAGGAAGACAAAGAAGGAAATTTGTGGATAGGAACATGGGGCGGTGGCTTAAATAAATTTGACATACAAACAAAAAAATTCAGCCATTACAAATTTGATGCAGCCCAATCTTCGTCCATTAGCAACGATCGTGTGATCTCGCTTTTGGTTGATGATAAAGGAACTGTTTATGCAGGAACAAATGGTGGCGGTTTGAATGTGTATGATAAAACGAACAATTCATTTGTCAGATACAAACATTCTGATACTGATTCTTTAAGTATCAATAGTGATAGGGTAAGATGTATCATTCAGGACTCTAAAAATAATATTTGGATAGGGACTGATGGTGGTGGATATAATTTGTTTGATCCAACAAAAAAGAACTTTACTCATTTTACAGAGAAAGACGGATTGTGTAATACTGTGGTGTATGGTATCGTAGAAGATGATATGGGGAATCTCTGGTTTAGCACCAATGGTGGAATATCTAAATATAATTTTAAAAGAAAAACCTATCAAAGCTTTGATGTGCGCGATGGTTTGCAAAGCAATGAGTTTAATCAAGGAGCATTTTTAAGATCCGGCAATGGCAAGATCTATTTTGGGGGAGTGAATGGATTCAATGTATTTGAGCCTTCTTCTATTCAGAAAAATCCCAACCGTCCTCCTGTTTATATTACTTCCATTAAATTATTCAACAATGAGATCGTAAAAGATACTGTGTCTTCTTTTATAAAAGAATTGAACTTAAACTACTCCGATAATTTTTTATCCTTTGAGTTTGCAGCACTTGATTATACTTCGTCAGAAAAAAATAAGTATGCATGTAAGATGGAAGGGTTTGATAAAGATTGGATCCAATTGGGTAACAGACGATTTATAAGCTATACGAATCTTGATCCGGGAAAATATGTTTTCAGGGTAAAAGGGTCAAATAATGATGGCGTATGGAATGAACAAGGAAATTATATTGTGATCATGATCGCTCCTCCATTCTGGAAAACTATCTGGTTTTATTTGACAATGATCGCTTTATTGTTGTTAGGCATATATGCTTACATCCAATTGCGAACGAAGAAACTTCAACGCGACAAACGGGTTTTGGAAAAAGAGGTGGAAAACAGAACACATGAAGTTGTTTTGCAGAAGAATATCATTGAACGGAAAAATAAAGACATTACAGATTCGATTACTTATGCTAAGCGGATCCAACAAGCCATTCTTCCTTCTGTGGCCCTGATCAAAAAAATGCTGCCGGAATCTTTTGTGTTGTACAAGCCGAAAGACATCGTGAGTGGTGATTTTTATTGGATGGATCAATCGGAAGGACAAACTTTGATTGCAGCTGTTGATTGTACCGGGCATGGGGTTCCGGGAGCATTCATGAGTATTGTTGGTTATAATTTATTGAATCAGGCGGTGAATGAGCGAGGACTTACAAAGCCATCCACTATTTTGGATGAGATGAACAAAGGGATCTTGAAACAGTTGAAACAGCAAAAGGAAGAACAAGCCGTTCGTGATGGAATGGACATGTCACTTTGTGCGATCGATTTTAAAACGAGGATGCTTCAATATGCTGGAGCAAACAATAGTTTGTGGATTGTCCGTGCGGGAGAATTGATCGTGTTAAAAGCCGATAAACAACCTATAGGCTCATTCTATAATGATGAGATCAGGGCGTTTACGAATCATGAATTTCAGCTGCAACTGGGCGATCGTATTTATTTGTTTACTGATGGCTATGCCGACCAGTTTGGCGGCAAATCCGGCAAAAAATTCAAATACAAAAAATTTCAAGATCTGCTGCTGAGTAGTTCTGATAAAGAAATGGGATCACAATTAAGTGTTTTAGATCAAACGATAGAACAGTGGAAAGGAAATTTGGAGCAAGTGGATGACATCTTGATCATTGGCATTAAAGTTTAATTCCAATAAACAATACATCATCTATCTGCTCATTGCCTTCCTTCCAGCGGTTGAAGAAACGGTCAACGATCATAGCTTGTTTCTCTAAAGGAAGTGTTTTAATGTCTTCCAGCAAAGCTTTAATATTAGACATTTTTAGCTTTTTACCTGTTTCTCCGCCAAACTGATCCGGATAACCATCGGTAAAGAGATACAGAATGTCACCGCTTTTCAGTTGAATGTCTATTGTTTCATAGTCATTTGAAGAGGACATTTCTTTTTTCAGCAACAGTAATTCATTTTGCTTTGAAATAAATACAGGTCGCTTCGTTGAGCAGATGCGTACAAAATAAGTTTCAATGTCTATTTCACAAACGATCAAGTCGATACTATCATTGGTTTGATCGGGATCATCGTCAAACTGATGCAAAAGGATCTTTGTTTCTAATTCAAGAGCAGCCAATGCATGTGCGGGCGATGTAACTTCAGAACGTGACGTGATATCTTTTAACAATGTGTTTCCGATCATACTCATGAATGCTCCCGGAACACCGTGTCCGGTGGCATCGGCACAAGCAACGATCAATTTGTTGCCATACAATTCAAACCAGTAAAAGTCACCACTCACAATATCGCGTGGTTGAAAGAAAATGAACGAATCCGGGAAAACATCTTTTAATTTATTGATCCCCGGCAAAATCGCATCCTGAATACGTTTTGCATAGCGGATACTATCGGTGATGTCTTTGTTTTTTTTCTCGATCTCGTCTTTTTGTGCGATCACCTCCCGCGTTTTTTCATTCAGTGCTTTTTGAAGTTGTGCCTGGAAAACACGATGGTTCCGTTCGCGGATCTTGATGATCAGGAAGAATCCGTATGTAACAATTAAAATGCATAGAATGATGAACCACGAACGTTTCCAGAATGGGGGCTTAACGATTAATTTGATTGCTAAAGGAATTTCTGTTGATACGCCATCGTTGTTGAATGCTCTGATCAAAAACGTATAGTTCCCATCATTGATCTTACCGTATTGTGCATAATTGTTATCGGTCTTATCCGACCAATCGGCATCAAATCCTTCTAGTTTATACTGATAGGAAATATTGGTATTGGCTTTAAAGCTGATCCCGATAAAATCAAAACGGATCTTGTAATTATCATAATCCAACTCAATGTTTTTTAAGCTGTCGAGGTCTTTATCGTTTATTTTAATACTTACGATATTGATAATAGGTGGGATCAGATTTTTCTTGTCTTTATGCGGATCGAATTTGATAGCTCCGTGAGTAGTCCCAAACCAGGCATTTCCAAACGCATCTTTTACAAGCGAATTGTAATTGCAATCACCATTGATCCCATCATTTTTATCATATCGGCTGATCTGCTGTTTCTCTCCTTTTATTCTGCTCAATCCACCACGGTGTCCTACCCAGATATTGTTTGAGCCATCATTGGTGATCCCATAGCAGTAATTTGATTTTAATCCATTTCCGGTTGTGAATCGTTCGATCTCGCCAGACTTTTTGATACGGAACACTCCGTTTCCGAATGTGGCCAACCAAAATTCTTTGTTGAGATCCTTAATGATCCCTGTGATGTTGATCAGGTCGTTCCCACTGTATACATTTTTATTGGTTACTTCTTCTTTGTTGTTAATACAACTTAAGAAATTGCTGTGTGTAGCTATCCACAGGTTTTTGTTTTCATCGAGATAGAGTTGATTGATATTGTTGTGTGGCAGTCCATTCTCGGTCGTGAAATGACTGTTGATCTTTTTCTCCTGATCAATTTTGAACACACCATTTTTTGTTGCAAAAAATATAATTGATCCATATCCGGTAATGTGCGATATAGAGTTGCTGAGTGCGTCTTCATTTAAAAAGATGGGACTGAATTTATTTGTTTTCAGATCAAATGTATACGCGCCTTTTTTATCTGTTCCAACAATCAGTGTGGTGCTGTCTTTTTTATAAATAGCAGTTACTTTATCATCAACAAATCCGTTTTTAGAAGTATAGAACATAAACTTTTCTTTCGAATCAATATCGATCTTTAGTAATCCGATCTCAGTACCAAACCACTTAACATTATTGATAAGAATAGAAGTAATATTGTTGGTATAGTTACTATTATTATTCGAATAGAATGTAAAAAAATTGTCGGTTAACATCACCGCTCCGTTACCAAAAGTGCCCACCCACACGTTATCCTCGTGATCGGCATAAATGGTTTTGGTATAATTATTTCCCAAACCATTTTCTTCATTGAATACTAAGAACTCATTAAAACTCAGCGTGTTTTTTGACAGCATAATCTTTACTACTCCATTTCCGAAGGTGGCTAACCAAAGGTTAGAGGCTTTGTCTTCATAGATCGACTGAACATTGCAGTTGCTGATATTTGATGGAAGACTGATCCCTGTTGCCTTGAATTCGTTTTTCCCTTTTGTAGAAGGAGTCAGCTGAAAAAATCCGGAATCGTAGGTTCCTACCCAAAAACTGGTGGAATTGTTTTTTCTTACAATGCAGTTGATCCTTGTTTCGGGAATATCTGCGATAGTAGAAATATATTTAGGTTTTCTTTCTTCCCCGATCAGTTCGAAAACTTTTAACCCTTCAGCTGTTCCTACTAACAATTGATTTTTTTTGGTGATGGCAATAGAAAAAAGATTATCCTGATCAAACTCGATCTTAAAAACAGAGACTTCAAAATCCTTGCTGATCTTGTAGATCCCATCATTTTGTGTGGCACACCAAATGTTTCCTTTGTCATCACCGGTAATGCAGGTAACAGGACTTTTTGCAAATCCTGAAGTATTGATCGCTTTAAACATTTTTCCATCAAAGAATGTAATGCTCCCTTGATTATGCCCAATCCATAGATTCCTGTTTTTGTCTTTATAGGTTGTAGTAATAAAGTTATCGCTTAATCCTTCCTTTGTATAGAATGTTTTAAAGGTGATCCCATCAAATTTGCAAAAACCTTCTCCTGTTCCTATCCAGAGATAGCCATTCTTGTCCTGACAAATAGAATACACATAAGGTTGTGTAACACCATTGTCAACACCGTATGTTTTGAATTGATAGGCTTGTGGAAAGCAAAAAATAGTTTGCAGTGCAAAAAAGAGAAATGCAATTATTTTTTGTTGATGTGCTTTCAATCAATGAAGAATTAATAGGTTGTTGTTTTCTTTTTCTGATCGAACTGGATCTTGTAATTGTTGCCGGGCGTTCCACCAATAGGAACCGTAAAGATCGGCAATGCATTCCCATACTGATTCAATACATAAAGTGAAACATTGTTGTTCTTTATCAGCATTTTTTTATTCTTGATGAACTGCACGTCTAATGTTGTTTTCTTTTCTTTTTCAACAACTTTATGCTGACTTGTAGCCCAAACATTATCACCGGAAGAAGTGCTGAGTTCACCTTTTTTGACCATCGAAATAATATTCACATTTCCATCGCTATCAAAGTCGAAATTAGAAACACTGATCGATACAACATTCTCTTCAATAAAAGGGTAGATGTGCGCAATGTTGCTTTGATTGTCGGATAGACGGAAGGTATATTCAAATGTAAATGCATTTCCTCCTTCAATAGGTTTATTTTCAATTGGAGATGCACTCAAGAAATATCGGTACAAATTACCATCATCTCCCGATATTCCTTCGCAAATGATCTTGAAGATATATCCATTCTGCTGAGGAACCCATTCACCTTCTGTAGGGTTGAATGGGCCAAAGGTGTACCATTCTTCATCGTAAATGTCTTCTCCGCCAAAGCTTTTGGTATAGATCAAATTTCCGCTTTTGTAATTGCCTATTGGATTATTATTTCGGACATCTTTTGCTGTGAAACAACTTTTCCCACCGTATACTGTAAATTTAGTTTTGGTATTGTAATCCGATTTTTTTTCATCATTGGTGCCGCTGGTTTCCGGATCATAGATACGGATGTAAAAAGGTTTTACCTGAAATTTTGGGATCACAAAAAAGAAGGTTTGGGAGAAGTCATCGTCTCCCCAGGACTTATCTGCCGATTTTCCAAATGTAACTAAATAGGGAATGTTTTCTTCTACAGCAGGGATCTGTTGTGAAAACGAAGAATAACTTAACAAGAAGAAAAACAGAGAATAAACTATTCTTTTTTTCATATACGATAAAGGTATTGCCCCTGCTTGTATTTATCAACAATTTTGGACAAGTTCCGATTATTTAACGACAAAACAAAAAGCTTTAGACACCAATGCTGCTTGTATGTTATTTTAAAGCCTTAATTTTTTCTAATAATTCAAGGGTTGCACTGGCATCCGTTCCCTCTTTTTTAGCCAATTCAATTGCTTTTTCAGCAGCAGCTTGTGCTTCTGCTTTTTTGCCTAATTTGAACAGAACAGCTGCATGTGTGTCGTTATAAGCATAATTATTATCTGCTTCAACAGCATTCTTTGCCCAGCTTGCAGCTTTTTCCAGCTTTTCTTTTTTGTCGACCATTTCATAAAATGTCCAGGCAAAGCTGTTTAATTCATAGGCATCGTTCACATTATATTGTTCGATATACAACACCGCATTGTTGCTGTATGATTCCCAGTTTTGCTGACGTTGATCGTTTTGAATATCGGCTTTTAAGATCTCTTTGTCCGCACTTTTGATGTTCAAATTGCGCAATTTGGCTTTGAACTCATCGTATGTTTTGATGTTGCTTTTGCCCATGTTGTTGTACATACCATTCAAATACACATCCATGATCTTTGCATCTACAGAGTCTTTGGTGTAAAGTTTGGCAAAGGCTTCTCTTTCTTTTTCGAGTGTTTGAAATGTGTTTGAGTTATAGTCGTTTACAAAACTATAAATGATCTCCCAGTTCGCACGGTTGTACAACTCCTCTTTTTTAACGTTCTCAAAATACTTGTTGCTTTCTTTGCTGAAGGATTGACAAGCGTTGGATAACATTCCGAAATAGGTTTTAGCAATCGCAGCACTTGTTTTTCCATCATTAAACTTTTTAGCGAATGCGATCATTTGTTTGTCAGATGAAAGCGCATCCTTTCCCATTTCAACAAATTCTTTGGCAGGAGCAGCTCCGCAGATTCGGTGTACCTGAACACCATCACCGTTGATATACAACAAGGTTGGATAAGCATTGATCTCATATTTTTTAGCGATCTCAATGCCTTCACCCTTTTCCATATCGATCTTTGCATTGATGAAATTGCTGTTGTAAAAATCAGCAACGGTATCATTGGTAAATGTGTTTTTTGCCATCCACTTACACGGGCCGCACCAAACGGTATAACAATCGATAAAGATCAATTTGTTCTCTTTCTTTGCTTGTGCCAGGATCTCGGAAAAAGTACCATGATTGAAAGTAATGGTTCTGTTTTGTGCAAATGAGAACATTGTGTTCAGTACAAATGCAATGATAAGAATGGATGTTTTTTTCATAGTACTTTTTGAAATTATTTTATTTACTTAACTCAGTGTCTAAACTGAAGTTATGCTGATTTTTGCCTTGTTTATCTTTATAAAAATCCATAATCTCTTTCATGTCTTTTTTGAAATCGCCACTCGGGTAAATGATCTTATCCACTCCGCAGGTCTTGTTGCCATAATTGATGAATGCCAGTGCAATAGGCACATTGGCTTTTAATGCAACATAATAAAATCCGGTTTTCCATTTTTCAACACGGGAGCGTGTTCCTTCGGGTGTGATCACCAGGCGCAATTCTTCATGCTCCTTAAAAAGGTCGGCCATGGCTTCTACCGTGCTACTTTTGGTAGAGCCTTCCATACGGTGTTTTTCCCGGTCGATCGGCAATGCGCCCAGCGGCTTCATCAATAGATTGAATGGAAATTTCATCCATTCCTTTTTGATCACAAACTTTTGATTAAGTTTCATTACCGCTACAGCACCCATTCCGAAAATAAAATCCCAGTTGCTGGTATGTGGAGCGACTACAATAACACACTTTTTTATATGATCGGGAAGAAAGTGTGACACTTTCCAGCCGAGTAATGTATAGATCA
This sequence comes from Bacteroidia bacterium, assembly GCA_016786925.1. Taxonomy (GTDB): domain Bacteria; phylum Bacteroidota; class Bacteroidia; order 2-12-FULL-35-15; family 2-12-FULL-35-15; genus 2-12-FULL-35-15. Next base: position 32,678 of record JAEUTU010000038.1, on the reverse strand, counting down.
GTTTAAACATATATCCACACGAATATAAGTGTATTTATAGGAATAAAAAAAGGCTAACCGACAGGCTAGCCTTTTCATGGTATAAATTAGTCTTAAATAGCGCTATAATCCTTCTCGCTGATCAAATTTCCCTGCTCATCCCACATCATCCATTTCCCCACTTTTTGCCCCATGGCATAGTTCATTTCGTAACGTTTTGTTCCGTTAGCATCCCAAACGATCCATAGACCATCTTTTTTTCCTTCTTTGTAAAATGCCTGAGCAATTTTTTTACCCTCTTCGCTCCAGCGGATCCATTCACCTGTTTTTTCGCCATTCAAAAATGCACCCTTTTCCATTACATTGCCATTCGCATAATAATAGGTAACTGCTCCATCCTTTATCTCAGTACTCTTCGCAATTTCTTGTGATGAGATGGTTTGACTTAAGTCTTGTGCCTGTGTTGTGATGATGCTTAAGCAAGATGCAACAACAAATACGATCAGTTTTTTCATAGCGATAAAATTTAGATGAGTATGAAATTTTATCCAAAGTTAAAACACAGATCCTTGATATTTTTATTACACCCCCATAAATATTTTCTAATGTTAAGTTAATGTAAAATTAACATACAGCGGGGTGTAAAGTGGGAGCAAAAAGACATAAAAAAACCCTGAAACGACTTGTTTTCAGGGTTTTGTGTTAATTGACTAAACTATGGGGTTTATTGTTGCACCAGTTCAATAACCAGTGGAGAATAGGAAAAAGGGTTGATGTTCACTTTTGCTTCCTGGTAAGATATAAAGCTTACTGCTGCTTCTGCCTCTGTTTTAGTAACCGTAACATTTGCACTAAAATTACCATTCAGATCGCTATAGAAAACCTGATCACCGATCTTGATCGCTGCACCGGCAATTTCTTCACCGCTGCTTTTGTCGATCACTTTTCCTGAGATCAGTTTTGTACTGTTCTTTTCCGCATCGCTATTACCATTTCCGGCAAACAACATATTGCTTAGAACGATCAAACAGATACTTAAAATTAGCTTCTTCATTTCTTAATGATTACGACACAAAAGTAGGACAGACAGAGAAAAAAGAGGTAATGGGAAAATTAAACTTATATGAAGGATATGTTACGTCATGTAAACTTAAGGTTAATAGAAAATTGTGCGTATATTCGTGAAAACAAATAATTTAAGTACAATTGAAATTTACTGATTTTAACTTTGAGTCCGCTCTTCAAGAAGGACTCGACTCTATGGGTTTTGAAAACCCGACACCCATTCAACAGCAAGCTATTCCTATTATATTAAGCAATAAAGATCTGATCGGTTGCGCACAAACAGGAACCGGAAAAACAGCCGCTTTCCTTTTGCCGATATTGAATAAGCTAACAGCACATCCAACGGAATCGACCAATACATTGATCATTGTTCCTACACGTGAGTTGGCATTACAGATCGATCAGGCATTACAGGGGTTCTCTTATTTTACTTCCGTAAGCTCTTTAGCCATTTATGGCGGGAATGATGGAAGTATGTTTGAAACAGAAAAACGCGCCTTAACACAAGGTGCCAATGTGATCATTGCTACACCCGGCCGCTTGATGGCGCATTTAAACATGGGTTATGTGAAGCTGGATAGTCTGCAACATTTAATTTTGGATGAGGCCGACCGTATGTTGGATATGGGTTTTGTGGATGATATTTTAAAGATCACCACCTATTTACCAAAGAACAGACAAACCTTGATGTTCTCAGCTACCATGGCACCAAAGATCCGTACGCTGGCTACCAAGTTGTTGAACAATCCCGAGCAGATCACCATCTCTTTGTCGAAGCCGGCCGAAGGTGTGGTACAAGGTGCTTACCTGGTGTACGACACACAAAAGAACAATTTGATCAAATCCTTATTGTCAGGAAAAGAGCAGGAGTTGAGCAGCGTGATCATTTTCCTTTCCACCAAACAAAAAGTAAAAGAACTGGAGCGCGATCTGCAAAAAGCAGGATTAAAAGCCAAAGCCATTCACTCTGATCTGGAGCAAGGCGAGCGTGAAGATGTGTTGTTGAAGTTCAAAAGCAAACAATTACAAATATTAGTTGCTACGGATATTCTTTCGCGTGGAATTGATATTGAAGATATTGGATTGGTGATCAATTATGATGTTCCGGGCGATGCAGCTGATTATATTCACCGCATTGGACGAACGGCACGTGCTGCATCCACCGGTGTAGCATTAACATTCATCAATGAATTTGACCAACAAAAATTCTTACAGATAGAAACGTTGATAGGCGCTGAAGTTAAAAAACTTCCTTTGCCCGAAGGCTTTCAGCCGGGACCGGCTTATGCACCTGAAGTGAAAGTGAAAAAACCTTTTGTAAAAGGAAAGAAACCTTTTCATAGAAAACCGAAACCACAAGGGAAATAAAAATTCATTCAATAAAAAAAGCACAGCAAAACGCTGTGCTTTTTTGTGCTATTGAAGCAGAAAAATATTTAAGGCTTGCTTCATCCGGTCAAACACTTAACCACAAACATGCCGGACAAAGCAAGCACATAAATAACTCCTACCCCACTAGGAGTTTCACTAATACCAATACACCGGTAACACCTGCTACCATCGTAATAATGAGTCCCCAACCTTGCATGAAGTTGGATCCGCCTTTTTGATCATTGTTATTTTCCATTTGTTTTGTTTTTTGTAATGAATAATGATCTTCCCGAAGAAGATAAAATAAGGACTCAGCATCCGTTCATGAACGAATGTGGAAATAGAATAAAACAAAAGGGATCAGATCAATAACTGACGGAAAGTAATGTAATGTGCTGTGGCCTCCAGATGGGCCAGTTGACGATGGCTGTACGCCAGCAATTGGGAATTGGAACAGGAGTTTAAATGAACACTATAAGTGTTTGACTGCGCTTTATTATGGGTATGCGTTGGATTTGTTTGATGTTCGTTCTCACTATTGCGGATGCCATTGCGTAAAATGCCTTCGGAACTGATAACACGTTGTTCTGCATCCGGACCGGGATGTTCAGAGATGGTACCACCAATAGCTTCCGTTTGTTTTTGTTTGCTTTGATGGGTATGCACAGCATTTCCTTTGCCATATCCCGAAAACAGAATAAACAGCGAAAGTAAAAATGTGAGTATGTGTTTTTTCAACATCATTGCTTTGCAAAGATAAGGAATTTTGAGGGAATGGGGAAAGACAAAAAGCTAAGCTAATGTTGAGACACAACATTTAAATTTTTAAATCAAATTTGGTCAAAAAGATATTAGTAATTCTTTTTGCTTCTTCCCACGAAATACTGCATTCCGGGCTTAGACAAAATATTATTTGAGTAAAATTATTATATTCTTCATAAACCCACTCTGCAACATGATCAATGTACGAATCTGTGTATTTTTGAATTGTTGAATCGCCAATGTTTGTAAAAAAATAATCAATATCTAAATTAAGAATAACGTTTTTTGTTTTATCAATGCACCATCCTACGATTTCATGAATTTCTTTTTCTTCGTACTCACCGTTGTAATTAAAAGTTCCATTCTTTTGAGTAATAAATTTTGTTTTTCGAAAGAAGTTCGGATGAATTTCTTTGAATAGGTTTATGCAATTGTCCCAGCGAATAATTTGATATTCAAATCCATTTACAACCGTTTTCAATGATGTAAGGTCTTCTGGCATTGAGTTTTCCCAATTAAAATTATGGATACCAGAGTCGTATACTTCATTATATGGAACTAAGTCATAGTGTCTATCTATGTGGATTAATTCATATTCTAGCTTGGATGGTAATTGTAGCCAACACCAGAATGCAACAAGGTGATTATCTACAATATAAATTTTGTCACTTTGAGCAACTAAATTTATATTACAAGAATTTGAGGCATTTTCGCCTTTATTTAAAAAATAATTCATTTATTTTAAACAGGTTCGATTTTAAGTTTAAGAATGTAAAGTCTCGTGTTAGCAAATTGTAAAGCAAGGAATAAACGCAGGAACCATAATATTAATAATTACTCATCTTTTACAGTAGATAGAATTCCTATTCCCTTTATTAGTCCTTCCATCTCTGATGATACTCTTACGCTTTCGATGCTTCTGTATTCATTCTTATCATATTTTTCAAAAATCATTTTTGCTCGTTCATAAGATTCTGGAAAATCATTTTTTTGTTGTTCTAAAAAGCTCAATGCAGCAAGGATAAAGCCTTCGTTAGAAAATTCCATAGATTTTTTATTAATTAATAAATTTGCTGATTTTGAAATTTTTTCTATCCGATTAATTTTTGAGTTTTGAAAAACAATATATGAAGTAAGGAGTAATAGTATTAGTGAAAACATCAACTTAATTATAATCTTTTTTTTCCATTCAATAGGAAAGAAAAATCCAATGATACCAATTATTCCACTTAAAATTTCTAGTATTGTAATTACATCCATTTCTGCAGGGTATTAGTTATTATAGTTCATAACATTTGCGTTTCTGTATAGGTTACTTAAAGAGCAAGTAAGATTGATTTAGTTAATCGTAAAAATAGTAATTTCCCTTTTCGAAAATGTTTTTGCTATTTTGAGTGTTTGCTCAGAACTTGCCCCAGATATTTAACTACTTAATAGTAGTGATAAATCTGTAACAATTAAGCATTACGTCCGTTGCCAGATTTCTGTTCCTTTTGCAGTGCCACTCGGTAGTTTGTTTTCGTGTGAGATATGAATTTTATTTTTACTTAGATCCACAATAAAGTCAAAGTAGCCAATATCAGCTGTTTTTTTCTGGCTCTTAGTCTCAAGATATTGATATGTTCCACTGCCAGACAAAGGGTTGCTTTTGTTTAAGTAAATTATAAATTCTGCTGGCCCTTCGTCATAAAATACTTTTCCATGATATTCGCCATCTTCGTGGTAAGTTAAAGAGATTTCTTTAATTACACGAGACGAGTATTCGGTCGACTCGTCTTTATATCCGTTGTCATATGATTGTCCATTACGGTTAAAAAAATGTGTTCGCTCCCATTTGCCTTTCATATAAGAAAACCGTCTACGGTCCGCAATATGAAACCCAAATTCAATAAAAAAAGCGAAAAGTCCTGAAGAGAATAGGGCTAAAGTTATGTTGCTAATTGCAGGGTTTGAATAAAACAATCGCCATACTATTAAACTAATTAATGAAATAGCTAAAAGTATTAAAATGTATGTTGTTCTTTTCATTTGCTTGTAAGAGTCTGATTAAGTGCCTTTTTTGCAGTAAAAAATTAATTTTTCATAACCATTACCAAATATACAAAATGAAAAACTTGAAAAGGGATTTCGTTAATAAGTAGAAGAAAATTTACGATGCTAAAAAAACATCATAACCATAGCGCATGATCATGAGACTTACAATTACAAGGAATAAGATACGTACAAAACCATTGCCTTTTTTGAGCGCAATACGTGTTCCCACAAAACTGCCACTGATGTTGAAAACCGCCATGAGTATGGCTAGTTCAATGATATAATTTCCTTGTTTGATAAACACTACCAAGGCTGCAATATTGGTCATGCAATTGATCACTTTTGAATAGGCCGATGCTTCAATGAATTCAAAGCCCATGATCACCACAAATCCCAACACAAAAAAACTGCCTGTGCCCGGTCCGAAAAAACCATCGTAAAAACCAACCACTGTTCCTAAAACAGAACCATACATTAACTGCTTGTTTAAGCTTAGTGTTTTTGTTTGTATTGCACCGAGATCTTTTTTTACAAAGGTGTAAATAGCAATAAGGATAAGTATAATTAAAATGACCGGCTTTAATGTTTTTACATCAATACTGCTGATGGCTTTCGCGCCCAGGAATGATGCCAGTCCGGCAAAGAATGCCACAACCAATAAAAGTTTATAATTGAATTTTACGCGTCTGGAATATTCAACAGCAGAAATGCTGGTGCCTGCCAATGCTGCAATTTTATTGGTGCCAAACAAGGTTGGCAATGCCATTTGCGGAAAGTTGATCAGTAAAGTTGGAATAGAAATGAGTCCGCCACCACCAACCACAGCATCAATGAATCCGGCAAGGAAAGACAGCAGGATCAATGAAATGATCGTGATGCTGCTATAGTCGGAAAAAATGGATAAAAAACTCATGGACTAATTTTTTATAAGTAGGATCGCTCCGGAACGGTTCTCGATACGTTCCGCTACGCTACACACCTGTCTGCCGACAGGCAGGCTCGAACTGACATTTATTTTTTGCCCCATTGTAGCAATAAATTATTTCAAACAAATAATCTTAAATTGTTCTTGGTGCCTCTGTGTCTTAGTGGTGAAGCCTACTTCACTTTCTCCAATTTCGGATACATCTTTTCGCGCATCGCTTTGATGTTCTCATCACTGATGTATTCATCATAGCTCATGCGTTTATCAATGATTCCTTTTGGAGTAATTTCAATGATACGGTTAGCAACCGTTTGTACAAACTCATGGTCATGAGATGTGAACAAAGCCACATGTTTCCAATCCTTCAAGGCATTGTTAAATGCAGTGATCGACTCAAGGTCCAAGTGGTTGGTGGGTTCATCCAAGATCAAACAGTTGGCGTTGGTCAACATCATACGCGAAACCATACAACGTACTTTTTCTCCTCCCGATAATACATTTGATTTTTTCAATGTCTCTTCTCCGGTGAACAACATACGTCCTAAAAATCCACGGATGAAGGTTTCATCTTTTTCGGTAGAGTACTGGCGTAACCAGTCCACCAAATTATAATCAGCAGTAAAATAGCTGGAGTTTTCGTTCGGTAAATAGGATTTAGTAATGGTACTTCCCCAGTTGAATTCGCCTTTATCAGCTTTTTCCTCACCGGTAATGATCTGGAAGAAGGATGTGATCGCAAGGTGTTCTTTTGAAAGGATAGCCACCTTATCGCCTTTGGTAAGTGTGAATGTAACATCGGCAAACAACACTTCTCCATCATTCCATGTTTTTGATAGGTGTTCCACATTCAATATCTGATCGCCACAATCGCGTTCTGCTTTGAAAATGATGCCGGGATATTTACGTGTACTTGGTTTGATATCATCGATCACCAATTTTTCCAATAGCTTTTTACGGCTGGTTGCCTGGCGCGATTTAGAAGCATTGGCACTGAATCGTTCAACGAATTCCTGTAATTCTTTACGTTTATCTTCCAGCTTTTTGTTTTGATCAGAACGCTGGCGTAAGGCTAACTGACTGGATTCGTACCAGAACGAGTAGTTCCCTGTATATAATTGGATCTTGTTAAAGTCAATATCGGCAATATGTGTACACACTGCATCTAAAAAGTGACGGTCATGCGATACCACGATCACGGTGTTCTCAAAATCGGCAAGGAAATTTTCCAGCCAGGTGATGGTGTCCACATCCAAGTCGTTGGTAGGCTCATCCAGCAAAAGGATCTCTGGGTTTCCGAATAAAGCTTGTGCCAATAGCACACGTACTTTTTCTTTACCGCTTAACTCACTCATTAATTTTTGATGAAGCTCTTCTTTTACTCCTAATCCGCTTAACATATTGGCAGCATCGCTTTCTGCATTCCAGCCTTCCATTTCAGCAAAAAGGCCTTCTAATTCAGCCGCTTTGATACCATCTGCATCACTAAAATCAGCTTTTGCATACAATGCATCTTTCTCCTGGATCACATCCCATAGTTTTTTGTTGCCCATCATTACTGTTTGTAATACAGGAAAAGCATCAAACTCAAAGTGGTTCTGTTTTAAAACCGACATACGTTCACCGGGAGTAATGGATACTTGTCCGGTAGTAGGATCGATCTCCCCCGAAAGGATCTTCAGGAAAGTAGATTTACCGGCACCATTGGCACCAATAACACCATAACAGTTGCCGGGTGTAAATTTGATACTTACTTCGTCAAACAAAACACGTTTGCCGTAACGTAAGGAAAGATTGGAGGTTGAGATCATTGTTATTCAGAAATTTAAGGCTGCAAAAGTAGTGTTTTTTTAGCAAAAATAAGGCATGTAAAGGGAAAAGAATAAAGAATTTTTGATGCATCTTTTGTATATTTGAATATGCCATTCAATACACAGCGCTATTTTTTAATACTTCTGTTTTTTATCTGCATCAGCTCTGCCTATGCAGTAAAGGATAAGCGGATAGAACGGTTGATCGCACTTTCACAGAACACAATCAGCAGGGCACCTGACAGTGCCATTGTGTATTCCGACTCTCTGATCCGTATCGCAAAAGAGAATAACGATCTGGAATCGCTTGCAACGGGATTAAAGAACAAAGGCGTGGCAAGTTATTTCAAAGGCATGTATCCGCAGGCATTGGCCAATTTTCAGGAAGCAGAACGTATTGCCGAAAAAGAAGGATTTGTGCAACTGCAGCTGGTGCTCTACAATCATTACGGAACGTTTTACAAAAAGCAGAACAATTTAAAAGCAGCGCTGGAGCAATTCTCCAAAGGGTTGGAGCTGGCGAAAAAACAAAAAGATACCGTTGCCATGGCAGGCGCCATCAGCGATATGGGATTGGTGTATCAAATGCAGAATGATGTGTTCAAAGCTATCGACTGTTTTAGTACCGGACTAAAATACAATCAGCAATTAAAAAATAAATTAGGAGAATCGTATAGCTTAAACTATCTGGCAGAAGTATATGCCGGACAAAAACGTTTTAATGAGGCCATCGGTTTTTTGAATAAAGCATTACTACTCCGTCAGGAACTTTCCGACACATTGGCCATTGCTATCAACTATGTGAATTTAGGAGAAGTGTATTCTCAGATGGGAAGAACAACAGAGGCACTTTATAATTATCAAATGTGTTTGGAGAATGCGAAGAAAGTGAATTACAGCGATCTGCTCAAACATTGTTATAAGATGATCTCGGAGATCTATCTCAAGCAAGGTAATTTCGAAAAAGCATACCGGTATTTTGAAATGCATGTTGCCATAAAAGATAGTATCTATAACGAACAGAATACACGCATCATTCAGGAAACAGAAGCAAAGTACCAAACAGAAAAAAAACAATTACAGATCGACAATCTGAATAAGGACAATGCCTTGAAACAGGAAGAGCTGGAGCACAAAGAGCTGGAAGCAGCCCAACACCGTTTGCAGATCCTGTTTTTTGCAATTGGTATGATCCTGTTGTTGATCCTGCTTTTCTTCATTTGGAGAGGATACAAACAAAAGCGTATCGCTAATGAGATCATTTCACAACAAAAGGAAGAAGTGGAGCGTCAGCGCGATCTGATAGAAGAAAAAAGCAAAGAGATCACCGATAGTATTCAGTATGCCAAACGTATTCAGCAAGTGCTATTGGCGTCCGATAAATTCTTAAAAAAACACTTGCCGGAATATTTTATTTTCTACAAACCAAAAGACATTGTGAGTGGCGACTTTTACTGGGCCAACATGATCGATGGAAAATTTGTGTTTGTTACTGCCGATTGTACCGGACACGGTGTTCCCGGAGCATTCATGAGTTTGCTGAATATCTCTTTTTTGAATGAGGCGATCGTAGAAAAGAAGTTGCATGAACCCGATAAGATCCTGGATTTTGTGCGTTCACAGATCATCACATCGCTTAATCCGGAAGATTCGGAAAATGAATCGCGCGATGGAATGGATGCTACCTTGTGTGTGTACGACCTGAAAGGGATGTGGCTACGTTTTGCAGCGGCTAACAATGCTTTGTGGTTGTATCGCAACAATGAGATCAAAGAGTTTCAATCCGATAAAATGCCGGTAGGGATGCATCATGGTGAATTATTGCCATTCAGTTCACAAACCATCGGTTTACGAAAAGGTGATATTGTTTATACGTTTACGGATGGCTATGCCGATCAGTTTGGAGGGAGCAAAGGCAAAAAATTTAAATACAAGCAATTGCAGCAACTCTTATTGGCGAATGCTCAAAAACCAATGACAGAGCAAAAAGCAGCCCTTGAACAAGCTCTCAAAGAATGGCAGGGCAACTTAGAACAAGTGGACGATATTCTGATCGTTGGCATTAAGTTTTAGAACCAGCATTTTTATTGCATTTCCTGTTGTGTATGTGCCGAAATTTCCTTTATTTAGTAGTGTTTTTAGAGAAATTTTGTGCGCGAACCCCAACGAAAAATATTTCTTTCCTTCTGTTTGATCTTCATGGTGGTGCTTTTCGGAAAAGCACAGCAAATGAATTTCAAAAATTTCTCTATTGAAGATGGTCTTCCCCAGTCACAAGTAATTGATATTTGTCAGGACAATGCCGGTTATATCTGGTTTGCTACCAACGGTGGCGGTGTGAGTCGGTTCAATGGAAATAAATTTTACAATTACAATACAAAGAACGGTTTGAGAAACAACCGCGTGTATGATATCTGCCAGGATTCAAAAAATAATATTTGGATAGGAACAGGAAAGGGACTCAATAAATTTGAAAACGACAAAATGGTTTTTGTCAGTGATACTTTGCTGAATCAGAAATCAATTCATAAAGTTTACGAATACAGCAATGGGGAGATCTGGTTTGGTACCAGCGATGGAATTTTTATTTACGATGGAAAAAAATTCAGACCATTTGTGGGGAATGATTCTATCGGTGCGTTTCAGGTATGGGCCATTCAGCAGGATGGTATTGGGAACACCTGGATAGGAACATTACAGAATGGTGTTTTTTGTTACGATGGAAAGCGCATGATCCATTTTACAAAAGAGAATGGCTTGATCGATGCTAAGAATAGAGACATCATGATCAAAGATAATAAGGTATGGATCTCTACTTATCGTGGGATCAATATTTATGATCTTTCACAAGCGTATAGTGGCAATAGAAAATTAGACACATTAAAATTTGATGGTGTTCCGTATATGGAAACGGTGTATCGTTTTTATAAAGATTCGAGCGGAACGGTTTGGGCAGGAACAGGTCCGGGTGTTTCAAAGATCACCTATGGAAAAATAAAACGCATCAACAAGCAGAATGGATTATGTAGCAACATGATCTGTGGTGTTACGCAGGATAAAGAAGGCAATATGTGGTTTGGCTCTTTTGGTGGCGGGGTAAGTAAGTATAGAAATGACCTGTTTGTGAACATCAACGAAAATCAAGGTTTGGCAAACAATACGGTGATGTCTTTCTTTAAGGATAGCAAGAATAATATGTGGATAGGAACCTGGGGTGGTGGTGTTTCCAAACTGGATCTTACTGCATATGAAAAAAGAGATACCATTGTTATTCAAAATTTTATTCAGTCGAAAGGTGGCTTGGCTTTTAACAATGTTTGGAGCATTTGTGAAGACAAACAAGGTCGTATCTGGTTAGGCACATCGGCACAAGGCGTGAGTGTGTATGATGGAAAAGATTTTAAGAGTTATCATATTAAAGATGGCTTGCATGGTGTAAGAATTCAAACGATCCTCTGCGATAAAAAAGGAAACATTTGGATGGCGAATGAAAACGGCCTTGATAAATTTGATGGAAAAACATTTACCTATTACGGAGTTAAAGAGGGGATGTCGGCCGAAGGAGTGAATGCGATCTATGAAGATAACACAGGCAATTTATGGTTTGGAAGTCCCGATAGGATCATTAAGTACGATGGACGCATGTTTACTACTTTGCTTCGTCCGGGTGGTTTTCCTAAGATCAGAAACATAGTAAAAGATAAATTCGGTTACATGTGGTTTAGTACCGATGCAGGTGCTTGTGTATATACGGGAAGTAAATTTTATCTGATCTCAGAAGCAGATGGTTTGAGTTCAAATACGGTGTACTATATCAAACCCGATGCAGATGGAAATTTGTGGATGGGCACTAACAATGGGATCGATAAATTAGATCTGGCCAAATTTGTGAATTCAAATGAAGTAGAGATCAAGCATTATGGCAAAGAAGAAGGCTTTATGGGTGTGGAATGTAACCAAAATGCTTTTTATAAAAATAGCGATGGTAAGTTATGGATAGGAACTATTGGCGGTGTAACCATATACGATCCTTTGCAAGAAAAACTCAATAAGGTAGAGGCAAAAGCACATATCAATGGTATGCGTTTGTTTTTAGAGCCGGCAGATTTTTCGAAGTATTGCGATAGCATGATGAACGGCTTGCCTGTTAATTTAAAACTACCATACGATAAAAATCACATTACCTTCGACTTCATCGGTATCTGTCATACCATTCCCAATTTAGTGAAATATCAATTTATGTTAGAAGGAGCCGATCAGGATTGGTTGCCCGAAGGGAAAGAAACAAGTGCTACTTATTCTAACTTGCCCCCCGGGAAATATACATTTATTCTGAAAGCAAGGAATAATGATGGTGTTTGGAATACACAACCGGTGAGATTTTCTTTTGAGATCGTGCCTCCATTCTGGAAACAATCATGGTTTTATTTTCTAACGATCGCATTAGGAATCACAGCATTCTATTTGTTTGTAAAAATGAGAGAACATAGCTTACAACGAAGCAGAATGCGTTTAAAAGAAGAAGTGGCGATACGTACAAAGGAGTTGGAGGAGGAAAAAGAAAAGTTACAAGTGGCGTATTCACAGATCGATGAAAAGAATAAAGATATTACCGATAGTATTTATTATGCGAAACGGATCCAGGAAGCTATCTTGCCGGCCGATTCTGTCTTTAAGCAACATCTGCCTCATTCATTTGTGTTATATAAACCCAAAGATATTGTCAGCGGTGATTTTTACTGGCTTGAAAAATGGGGGCATCAGATTTTAGTGGCTGCGGTGGACTGTACCGGTCATGGTGTTCCGGGAGCATTCATGAGTATTGTTGGTCACAACCTGTTAACACAAACAGTTAATTCGCTAGGGTTATCTAAACCAGCGCTCATTTTAAATGAAGTGAATCAGCAGTTGTCTAAAAAATTGAATCAAGATCCGGAAGAGGCAACCGTACGTGATGGAATGGATATTGCCTTGTGTGGGATCAACTATCATAAAAGAACAGTTGAATTTGCCGGAGCAAACAATCCGGCATGGATCATCAAAAATAACAAGGAGTTGGTTCAAGTGAATGGAGATAAATTTCCTGTAGGTGCATTTGTTGGAGAAGAACTGCAACAGTTTACGAATCATGAATGGGAACTGCAGGAAGGAGATATTTTGTATCTGTTTACCGATGGCTATGCCGATCAGTTTGGCGGGCCAAGAGGAAAGAAGTTTAAGTATAAACAACTTGAAGAATTATTATTGTCCATCTGCGAAAAACCATTTGCGGAACAAAGAGATATCCTCGATCGAACCATCGAATCGTGGAAAGGGGATCTGGATCAAATCGATGATATGTTGATCATCGGAATAAAACTATAGCCGTGCATAGAATAGTAAAAATAGTTGTGCTCTTGATGGTGTTGATCTTTCAGCAGAACTATTCTTTTGCCCAATATAACGGTTATCCCATTCGTAATTATACTCCGAAAGAATATGGTGCATTTATGCAGAACTGGTATTGTGTTCAGGATAAGAGAGGACTGCTCTATTTCGGAAACAGCAGTAATGTGTTGGAATATGATGGACGAAACTGGAAGAAGATTCCGGTCGTTAGTGGTGTAGCTATCAGAGAGCTGTGCATCAGTAAAGAGGGTGTTATTTATGTGGGGACAGTTGGTGATTTTGGTTATTTAAAACCATTGAAAAATGGTGAATTTGTATATCGATCATTGAAAGACTTGATCCCGGCAGCAGCACAAAAATTCTCGGATATATGGAGTGTGTCCGAAATAGATGGTGCCATTGTGTTTCAGGCAAGTGAGAACATTTATATTTATCGAAACGAAAAGATAGAAGTTGTTTCTCCAACAACCAACACATTTGCATCTATTGCTTTTGATCTGAACAATGCGCTTTATTTCAGAGAACGTCAGATCGGTTTAATGAAGTTGAGCGGCAATAAGATCAGCTTGCTTGGGCAGGGCGAGAAGTTGCATAATTCAGCAGTGATCGGAATGATCAATTATCCCTTGCAAACATCAGAAACAATGTTGGCCTTTTCGGTTGATGAAGGGTTTTATAACATTAATGAAAAGGCAGGTACAATAGAGCGTTTTCCTCAAGCATCGGAACAGATACTGCTAGAAATTGGTGTGCTGGGCATGAAATGGTTCAACGATTCAACTATTGTACTGAATACCCGTTCAGGAGTTTATTTTTTAAATAAAGATCTAAGGATCACTAATGCGATCACCAAACAGGATGGATTAGCAGATGAATCGATTTCCAGTATTTTTGTGGACGCTCAAAATGAAATGTGGTTGAGCACAAATAACGGGATCTCAAAAGTATCAGTACACTCTCCTTTTTATTTTTATAATGCTACTTGCGGTTTGGATGGCAACATTGAGGTGATCACCCTTTTTAAAGATCATATTTATGTGGGAACAACTTCGGGTACTTTTGTTTCGCCACTTTTTAATAATAATACTTCCGGTCCGCCCTCAAAATTAAAATTTACAAAAGTAAGCGGAACCTATTTTGAGACATGGAACTTTAAATCAAACAAGGATCAACTTTTTGCGGCAACCAGTGATGGTGTATTTGAGATCAAAGACGATAAAGCGATTCGTGTTACTAAAGGATATGCAAATACGATCTATTTCCCGGAAGAAGATCCTGATGTTTTTTTAATTGGTGAAAAAGATGGCTTGCGTTTGATGCACAGAACAGCAAATAGTTGGAAAGAAAAAAAGTATTACTCATTTCCTGCTGTTGATGTCATGAATGTGATCACTGAACCTTACTCCAAACAAAAGGGGATAGAAACAATTTGGTTCGCCACCAGAGGAGGAGGGTTAAGTCGCATGTTGTTCAATAATGATACATTCACATTTGATCAGTATGATATAAATGACGGCTTACCGGATGACCAGATTTACCTGGCAAAAAAGAATGGTGAAATATTATTTAATGGAACACAGCATGTATATCGCTTTGATCCCCCAGCACAATCGTTTAAGGTTTTAAATAAAAATATTGCAGCATTTAACCATAATGCAGAGCATATTATGCTTTTGGATGAAGAGTACAAAGAAAGTGCTATTACCTACAAAGCGATCAGGTCAATTGAGGATCAGGGGTATTCATACTTTCAATCAGATTCTGCTGTATTATGGATCGGTTTAACGAATGTGTTGACCCGTTATGATTCAAAAGTCAAAAAAAACTATGAGCCCAATTATAATGCATTGATCAGAAATGTGCGGATCGGGAAAGATTCTCTCATATTTGGCGGAACCTATTTTATTGAACAGGGAAATGGTTTTGTAGTAAGCGATACACAGCCACTCTCATTTATTCCCGAGATAGACTATAAAAATAATACGATTCAATTCTTGTATGCTTCGCCTTATTACGATAGAGAAGAAAAATTATTGTTCAGTTATAGGCTTATTGGTTTTGACTCTGTTTGGAGTGAATGGTCGGCTGATAATAAAAAACAGTATACCAATTTATTCGAGGGAACATACACATTCGAGGTAAAAGCAAAAAATCTATTTGACCATGAAAGTTCTGTGGGGCGCTATTCATTTACCATTCTGGCTCCCTGGTACCGTTCGCTTTGGGCGTATATTCTTTATTTTGTTGCATTTATTATAATTGTTTTTGTGATCGTCCGCCTAAGCGTGTGGCAACTTAGAAATGCAAAGATCAAATTGGAAAAAGTGGTCATGGAACGAACAGCAGAGGTGGTTAAACAAAAAGAAGAATTGCAGGAGAAGAATACGATCATAGAAGTAGCATATAATGACATTAAATCGAGTATCAATTATGCAAAACGAATTCAAGAAGCGATCCTTCCATTAAACGAAGAAATAAAAAAACAGCTTAAAAATTCGTTTATTCTTTTTAAACCGAGAGATATTGTAAGTGGCGATTTTTATTGGTTCTCCAATCATAATGGTAAAAAGATCATGGCCTGTGTAGATTGTACCGGACATGGTGTGCCCGGAGCATTTATGAGTATGATCGGACATACTCTGTTGAATGAGATCGTAATTGAAAAGAATATTACACAACCTTCATCCATTCTGGATCTGCTTCATGTGCGTGTCCGCCAATCGTTAAAACAAAATTTAGAAACGGCCGAAACGCGTGATGGAATGGATATTTCTATTTGTGTGTTTAATGAAGATGGAAAAACACTTGAATATGCCGGAGCGAATAGAAACCTTATAATTGTAAGGTCGGGAGAATTAATTGAGATCAAAGCAGATAAACAACCTATCGGTGGTGATCAGATGGAGCAGGATAGAATATTTACTAATCATAAAATGGATCTGTTTGCTGCAGATACTATTTACATGACAACCGATGGTTATGCCGATCAGTTTGGAGGAGACAAAGGGAAAAAGTTCATGGTAAAATGTTTTCATCAAACATTGCTTTCTATTCAGAATGAATCAATGGATAAGCAAGGACAGATCCTGGATAATACCATTGAGCAATGGAAAGGGCAAAATGAACAGGTAGATGATATTTTGGTAATTGGAATTAAAATAGCATGAATGCACGAAGAAATATAGTTACGGCACTTTTGATCTTGTTGCAATTGACGAGCTCTTTTGCCCAAAAAGGCTCAGAGGTTGCTGATAGTCTTAATAAGCTTATCAATGAAACGAAAGATGAAAATCTTCTTGTTAAGTATAAGAATGAATTGGCCTATGAGTACGTTTCTGTCGACCCACCCAAGAGCAAAACAATAGCCACTGCTGTACTATCATTAGCAAGCCGCCTCGATAATAAAGAAGGCATCATGAATGCGCATAACAATTTAGGTTTAGCGGCCTATTACAGCAATGAATACGAATCGGCTTTAGAGCATTATAAACAGGCAAGAGATCTTGCCATCCAATTAAAGAACAATTCCAAGTTAGCAGTTGCACTCAACAATATCGGATTGGTGTACGATGACAAAGCCGATTATAACAATGCCTTGAGTTATTATTTGCAATCGCTTAAATTGGTGGAAGGGACAGGAGAAAGTAAATATCAGCTTGCCAGCACATTGAATAATATAGCATTGATCTATCAATCACAAGGCAAGTATGATCAGGCTTTAGAATTTCACGAAAGAGCATTAAACATCAAACGCTCTATTGGAAATAAAAAGGGAGAAGGGAGCTCCTTACATAATATTGGATTGGTTTACAAACTAAAAGGTGAATATGATAAAAGTTTGAATTATTATGACCAGGCCCTTAAGCTTAGAGAAGCCATTCATGATGAATCGGGTTACGCCTTGACATTGAATAACATTGGAAGTGTATATGAATCAAAGAATGAATTACAAAAAGCAAAAGAGTATTTTGAAAAATCACTCGCTATAAGAGAAAGGTTGAAAGATAAATACAGTCTATCCATCACACTTTTTAGTTTGGGAAGCAATTGTGCCAGTAGAAAAGAATATGCGAAAGCAGAAGAATATTTGGGGAGAGCGATGAATATTGCGAAAGAGATTGGAGGGAAGGATCTGATAAAATATGGCTACGAAACATATGCCAGTATGTACTTTGAACGTGGAGAATATAAAAAGGCATTTGAGCATCAAAAACAATTCATTGACATTAAAGATTCTATTTTGAATGAAACGAACAGTAAACAACTGAATGAACTGCAGACAAAATATGAAACAGAAAAAAAGCAAAAAGAATTAGAACTGGTCACCAAAGAAAGTCAGATACAAGCACTGGAGCTGAATAAAAATAAAATGTGGATGTTCGTGCTGATCATTGCCATTTTGTTGGTATTAACACTTGCCGGTTTGTTTTACAACAGATACAATTTAAAACAAAAGGCTAACGAACTACTGGAACATCGTAATAATGAGATCACACAACAGAAAAAGGAGATCACCGATAGTATTAACTATGCCAAACGAATTCAAGAATCCATACTGCCTCCTCAGGATCATTGGAAAAAAATATTACCGAACAGTTTTATTTTTTACAGACCCAAAGATATTGTAAGCGGTGATTTTTATTGGATTGAACAGAGAAAGAATACTGTTTGCTTTGCAGCTGTTGATTGCACAGGTCATGGGGTGCCGGGAGCACTAATGAGTGTGGTTGGTTTTAATTTGCTTACACAAGCGGTAAACGAAGTAGGCTTAACAAAACCTTCCGATATCTTACAACATCTGGATGCAGGTGTTACCAAAACACTTCGTCAGAGTGAAAATAGCAAGGGCGTAAAAGACGGAATGGATCTATCGCTTTGTTCCATTGATCTGAACACAAATGAACTGCAATATGCAGGAGCATTCAATTCACTGTATTACGTATCGGATAACCAATTGCATGAGATCAAAGCTGACAAGTTTCCTATTGGAGTTAATTTGGATGGAGTGGTAGATAACTATACAAATCATACAGTTCAGCTTAAAAAAGGAGATTGCGTTTATTTATTCTCCGATGGCTATGCCGACCAGTTTGGTGGTCCACGTGGAAAAAAATTCAAGTACAATCAGTTAAAAGAAATGTTTTTAACGCTTTCTTCAAAAGATCTGGACGATCAGAAGAAAGAGATTGAGAAAGTATTCGACTCCTGGAAAGGGGAATTGGAACAGGTAGATGATGTGGTGATTATCGGAGTGCGGATCTAATAGTTCAGCAACAATCGTTCACAGGCATCTTCTGCTGCTAATTGTTCCGCTCTTTTTTTAGAGTAATGTTGTGCTTTACCAACTGCTTCATTATCTACAATTAACCGAATGGTAAATTGTTTGTCGGGACTAATAGCCGCGTCTATAAGGGTTTCGAACGTAAATGCTTTCTTCTCTTTTTGTGCCCACTCAATAAATTTACTTTTGAAATCGATCTCTTTTGTTTCCAGCTCATCAATATCCAGGTGAATATTGATGATTCGCTTTAATATAAATTGTTGCGCTGTAGTATATCCTTTATCCAGGTAAATAGCACCAACAAGTGCTTCGTATGCATCACCATTGATGGAGCTGGGTTTAGAGCCCACCCGGTCATCGGTTTCAATGAATTTATTTAAGCCAAGTTTAAGTGCAATTTGATTGTGTTGATTACGACTCACCATTTTTGATCGCATCTTGGTTAAAAAACCTTCGTCTTTGTAAGGGAATTTTTTGAAGAGATATTCGGCAACAACGGTTCCTATGATGGAGTCGCCCAGAAATTCAAGTCGCTCATTGCTATCCTTCACCCCTTTTTTAATTTGTTGTGCGGCTGAGCTGTGGCGGAAAGCCAATTTGTATAAATGAATATTTACCGGATAGAATCCAAGAATGTTGCGCAAGGACTCATGCAATTTTTTTTCAGGAGAAAAATAAATGCGTATCGGTTTTTGAAAAACAGTCAATCGAGAAAACGATTAGATTATGCAATGTATTTTTTTACAATAACAGAAGCATTGTGACCGCCAAATCCAAATGTGTTGCTTAATGCAGCACGAACTTCGCGTTTTTGCGCTTTGTTAAATGTAAAGTTCAGCTTGTTATCCAAAGCAGGATCATCAGTAAAGTGATTGATCGTTGGAGGGATGATATCATGTTTTACTGCTAACACACAAGCCATTGCTTCAATTGCTCCGGCAGCACCTAATAAGTGACCGGTCATTGATTTGGTTGAACTGATGTTCAGTTTATAAGCATGCTCACCAAAAACACCTAGAATAGCTTTTGATTCAGCAACATCGCCTAATGGAGTAGAAGTTCCGTGTACATTCACATAGTCAATGTCTTCCGGTTTCATTTCTGCATCCAATAATGCATTACGCATAACATTCAAAGCACCTAATCCTTCCGGATGTGGAGCTGTAATGTGGTTTGCATCAGCAGTCATTCCACCGCCAACAACTTCAGCATAGATCTTCGCTCCACGTTTAAGCGCATGCTCTAATTCTTCAAGAATTAAGCAACCTGCACCTTCGCCCAATACAAAACCATCACGGTTTGCATCAAATGGACGTGAAGCTGTTTCTGGAGATTCATTGTTTGTGGATAATGCGTGCATGGCATTGAATCCGCCTATTCCTGCTTCGCAAACTGCAGCTTCAGAACCACCGGTTACAATAACGTCTGCTTTGCCTAACTTAATGTACATAGCAGCATCGATCAATGCATTAGTAGAGGAAGCACAAGCAGAAACAGTTGTGAAATTCGGTCCACGCATTCCATACATAATGGAGATGTGCCCGGAACAAATGTCAGCGATCATTTTAGGAATAAAGAAAGGGTTGAAACGTGGAGTTCCATCACCTTTTGCATATCCAAAACATTCGTCTTGAAAAGTTTGTAAGCCACCAATTCCAGAACCCCAGATAACTCCGGTTCTGTCCGGATCGAAAGAGCCTTCTTTATCCAAGCCGGAATCTTTCATTGCTTGCATCGCAGAAACAAGTCCGTATTGAGAGAACGGATCTAATTTACGAGCTTCTTTTCTGTCTAAGAATTCTTCGGGGTTGAACCCTTTAACTTCGCAGGCAAAACGTGTTTTAAACTTTGAAGCGTCAAAACGAGTAATAGGCGCAGCTCCGCTAACACCATTTATCAGATTATTCCAATAATCGGTAACTGTATTACCAAGTGGCGTGATAGCACCAAGTCCTGTAACTACTACTCGTCTCAACTTCATTCAAATAAATCTTTTAAGGATTATTTTGCGTTAGCTTCAATGTAAGCAACTGCTTCACCTACTGTACCAATTTTTTCAGCTTGGTCATCAGGGATAGCGATGTTAAATTCTTTTTCAAATTCCATGATTAGTTCTACAGTGTCTAATGAATCTGCTCCTAAATCATTTGTAAAGCTAGCTGTTGGTGTTACTTCTTTTTCGTCAACACCTAATTTATCAACGATGATAGCTTTTACTTTTGTTGCAATGTCTGACATTTTTAAAATGTTTTATTGGTTAATTTGGTTGCAAAGATATAGTTATATCAATAAATACAAAAAAATATAGCAATTATTCATAAAAAACAGCCATTTCTTCAATAGTTTTTCTTTGTAAATCAGGGACTTGTGTTTTTTCTAATGGATAGCCTATCGGAATCAGTAAAAATGGCCTTTCATTGTCTGGCCGTTCAAGAATTTTAGTTAAAAAATTCATAGGGCTGGGAGTATGGGTAAGTGCTACCAATCCGGCATTGTGGATGGCGGCCAAAAGGAAGCCAGTAGCAAGGCCAACCGATTCGCTTACATAATAGTTGTTTTTTTTCCCTTTTTCAGTAAATTCATAGACCCTTTTTAGAACAACAATCAGTGCTGGTGCTGTTTCTAAAAAGGGCTTATTCCAGTCTGTTCCCAAAGGGGCGAGATCGTCTAACCATTCTGCCGTCATTCGCCCATTATAACTTTCATATTCTTCTTTCTCAGCTTCTATTCTGATCTTCTTTTTTATTTCGGGGGAAGTGATAACACAAAAGGTCCAAGGCTGTTTGTGCGCACCTGAGGGAGCGGTGGACGCGCTTAATAAAATGTTTTCAATGATTGTTCTGGAAATTGGTTTTTCTGAAAACTCACGAACGGTCCTTCTTTTATTCATCCAAGAATAAAACTCTTGGCTTTTTCTAAGTGTTTCGGCTTCAGAGTAAGTTTCTTTAGAATAACTGATGTAGGGAAATGTTTTAGACATGATTAGATTAATGATCTTTTAGTAAAAATACTAATTTTGCGGCATGATCACAAAGAACATCGCCATTTTTGCTTCGGGGGAAGGAACAAATGCTCAACGCATTATCGATCATTTTAAAGGGTCAGAAAAAGCAAGGGTGGTTTTGGTGATCTCTAATAAAGAAACGGCCAATGTGTTAAACAGGGCAAAATTGGCTGGGATCCCTACTTATCTATTAAATAAGGAGGAGTTTACCCAAAAGGACACGGTGGTTGAGTATCTGAAAGAAAAACAGATCGACTTGATCGTGCTGGCCGGATTTTTATGGATGGTTCCCTCCAATCTGATAAAGGCTTTTCCAAACAAGATCATCAATATTCATCCGGCTTTATTACCAAAATTTGGGGGCAAAGGAATGTATGGCATGAATGTGCACAAGACAGTGATAGCCGCAAAAGAAAAACAAAGCGGTATTTCCATTCACTATGTCAATGAGCATTATGATGAAGGGGAAATCATTGCACAGCACACCTGTGAGGTTTCTGACAATGATTCAGCGGAAAAGCTGGCAGAAAAGATCCATCAATTGGAATATGAGTTTTTCCCTCTTGCGATCGAATCTATTTTGTAGTATCTTTTCTTTTTTAATATTGTAAATACATAATCTATATAAATCATGGAATTTAATTTTAAAGAAATAGCCACCATCAGCATGATCCTTTTTGCGGTGATCGATGTGGTTGGCTCCTTACCCGTACTGTTGGACCTTCAACAAAAAGTAGGGAAAATTCAATCAGAAAAAGCAACCTTGGTTTCGGGTGTGATCATGATCGCATTTATGTTTGTGGGTGAACAGATCCTGAGTTTGATCGGTATCGATGTAAGCTCATTTGCCATAGCAGGTTCATTCATCATTTTCTTTTTAGCATTGGAAATGATTCTTGGGGTAAAATTCTATAAAGAAGAAACCGCTGCTACGGCATCGGTTGTGCCTATTGCATTTCCTCTGATCGCAGGAACGGGAACATTAACAACACTGCTTTCTCTACGTGCAGAGTATCATATCGAAAATCTGATCGTTGCTATTTTGGTGAATCTTGTTTTTGTGTATGTTGTTTTAAGAAACACATATCGTTTAGAACATTTATTAGGTCCGGGAGGCATCAATATTTTACGGAAAGTTTTTGGGGTGATCCTTTTAGCTATTGCCGTAAAATTGTTTAGAACACATGCAGGGCTTTAGCGGTTAGCAACTTTGAGAGTTGGCAGAAGGCAAAAGCAGTAACAAAAATAAAAGAGTAAAGACAAAGTGACCTTAATAAAAGAAGAGCTGAGCATCGAAATAGCTAGAGACAAAACAAAGGTTGTGTTGATCAGTAGCCTTGCAATGATAATGGGAATTGCTTCTTTTGTAATGTGGTTTCGTGCAGATACAAGCAGTCACTATCCTGTTGTTTATGTTAAATTTTTATCCGTATCAGGAGTACTATTGTTTTTAGGTGCAGGACTTTTTGGAATAAAAAAAATATTCGATCAAAAACCGGCTCTTTTGTTGACACCAGAAGGAATAGTAAACAATTCTAATATAATTATATTTGACCTTGTAAAGTGGAAGGACATTGAAAAATTCGAAAGTTATTCAGTAAAAAGAACGAAGATGATCTTGATTTATGTAACTAATCCGGATGATTATATTACCAGATCAAAAGGCTTAGCAAAATTTTTCATGAACCTCAATTACCGGTTTCATAAAACGCCACTTTCAATTACTCCGAGTGTTCTTAATTGTGGTTTTGATGATTTATTAGAAACATTGAACTATAAGTTGGAAAAATATAAAAATAAGGGATGATAAAAATCTACACAGATGGTGCTTCACGTGGGAATCCGGGTCCGGGAGGATATGGTGTGGTCATGCTATACGGTTCGCTTAGAAAAGAAATATCGGAAGGATTCCGCCTAACTACCAATAACCGGATGGAATTGTTGAGTGTGATCGTTGCTTTGGAAGCATTAAAAAAAGAAGGAACACCGGTTACTGTTTATTCCGATTCAAAATATGTGGTGGATGCTGTTGAACAAAAGTGGGTCTTCGGTTGGGAGAAAAAACATTTTAAGGATAAAAAGAACGAAGATCTTTGGAAACGGTTTTTGAGAATTTACCGCAAACATCAGGTGAAATTTGTGTGGGTGAAAGGACATGCATCCAATAAAGAGAATAACCGTTGCGATGAGTTGGCGGTTGAAGCAGCACTAGGCGGTCACTTAAAAATTGATCATGGATACGAAGAGGACAACAAAAAAGGAGATTCTAAATTGCTCTAAAATCTCCTGTCCGTTATTTTAACTGTTTTCTATAAACATCCGGTTCTTCCACCATCAACAGGAACATTGATGCCCGTAATATACGATGCAGCAGGCGAAGCCAAAAATGCTACAGCATTTGCGATCTCAGCTGGTTCTGCAAATCGTCCCAATGGAATTTCACTTTCCATTTCATTTTTAATTTCATTCAAGGATTCACCGGTATTCTTCGATTTATTTTCAATGATCGAACTCAATCGTCCGGTTAATGTTGCTCCCGGCAATACATTGTTTACCGTGATGCCATAAGATGCCACTTCATTCGATAAGGTCTTGCTCCAATTCGCCACAGCAGCACGAATGGTGTTGGAAACACCTAATCCTTTTAATGGCATTTTAACAGAGGTGCTAATAATGTTGATCACACGACCGTATTGCTCTTTTTTCATCCCTTCTATCAAGGCTTGAACAAGAATGTGGTTACACACCAAATGATTATTGAAGGCTTGTAAAAACTCATCTACTTTAGCAGAGGTGATCAATCCGCTTGGCGGACCACCAGTATTGTTTACAAGGATATGTACATTGCCATGAGTAGCCACATGGCTTTCTACTTTCTCTTTTAAAATTTTAGGAGTTTGAAAATCAACAGCTAAAAACAAATGTTTCTGTCCTTTTGATGTATCCAGGTCTTTGATGGCCTCTTTTAATGCTTCTTCATTACGTGCTACCAAAATACAATTGGCACCTAATAATGCTAATTCAACAGCAGATGCTTTTCCGATACCTTGTGTACTACCGCAAACCATGGCGGTTTTTCCTGTTAAGTCTAAATTCATGCTTCAAAATTAGCAAATTCAATATAAATGGACTTAAGAAATTTTGTTTTTATCATAATCTTTCTACATTTGTTGAAATAATGAAACAAACAATCTAAAAATCTACTTATGAAACAACTTTTTAAAACGGCTTCATTGGCACTCTTTTTTGTTGGGGCTCTTCAAAACACTTCTGCTCAGCAGATGAAAACAGAGAAAGAGATCTATACGGTGGAGGGGGCATACAATTTTATTATTATTAAACAGGATATAAAAACACAAAAAGTTCTTTCAAAAGTAGAAACAAAAATTCCGGACAAGAGTCAAAAAGAAATGTTTTATCCCGGTTCAAATTTTGCCAACTTTGAGTTGATCGGTGATCAGATCGTGATCGTATATGATGTTTGGCAAAAATCCACCGGAACAAAAGATTGCTCCATAAAAACATTGAATGTAAAAACGAACAAGTTTAGTATTCCCAAGCAAGTATACTCTACAAAAGTAAATTCAGTATACAGCTCAAACGAAATTATTTACAAGCCTGTTTATTCGCCTGACCGCTCAAAGCTTGCAATTTTAAAAGATAATATTTCTCCAAGTTATGATATTGATCCGGAGATCACCATTTTTGACACCAAGTCGTTTGGCATTCTAGCGAATGTAAAAATGAGCGATGAGTATGAGGGTCAGAAAAGAATCATTAATCAAAATTTTACACTTGATAATGAAGGGAACATTGCTCTTACATTTAGCTTGTTGAACGAAAAAACGAAGATCACAACCAAAACATATTCTGCTGAAATTCCTTTCAAGGCAACAGACATGAAGAATATAAAAGAGTTCGGAGAAACAGCTTCTAGCAGTGGTGGGGTGGATCAGAAAGCACATGGAAATTTTTATAAATCGTTACAAGACTATATTGATGATAAACCAGTAAAAGGAACAAGAATGAAAAATGGCAGCTTTAGCTGGACCATGATCGGAGGAACGGATTATAAATTGATTGATGACGATGGTAATGTAAAGAAACAAGATGTGAAGGATCTTCCTGCTGAATTATTTACTTATAAGAGAGATGATTTCTCCACACCAATGTTAATGCGATTGATCGATAACAAACCCTACATCGTCCTAGTTGCAGGTAAAATGTGTTATTATTCATTGTATTTAGAGCAACAAGACCGTTATTTTGCTGAAGGCTGGAATGGAAAGTTAATGAAGTTTAAAGAGAATGATTTTGAAGAATATCTGGCAAAATACAACCTTTTGGAAGATTACAAAGCGGATAAACCAAAAAGAGAGTTTAAAGATGATGTGAATGGTTATTTCAACAAAATTGTAAGCTGGCAAATAAAATATTTCAATTTGTTAAATGAAAAAATGAAATAATAAATAAAAAAGCGGAGATCTTCTCCGCTTTTTTATTGTGAAATAACTTCACCATCACTCAGTGTAATGATTCTGTCGGTACGTTCTGCGAAATGCTGGTCGTGTGTTACAACCACAATGGATTGATTGAATTTTTCTTTTAATTCTTTGAAGATCTCAAATACATTTTGTGAGTTTTTGGAATCCAAATTCCCTGTTGGCTCATCTCCAAAAATTATTTTGGGTTCATTGATCAGTGCACGTGCAATGGCAACACGCTGCTGTTGTCCACCCGAAAGTTTGTTTGCTTTCTTTAAAGCTTGATCCCGGAGTCCTAACAGATCCAGCTTTTGATAGGCGCGTTCACGAATTTCTTCTTCGCTATATTTTGCCAGTTTAAGTGCAGGAAGACAAACATTTTCTAATACAGTAAATTCCGGTAATAGATAGTGAAACTGAAAAACGAAACCAATCTTTTCATTTCTGATCTCAGCTAAATCATTTTTTGACTTTAAACTAAGATCATCTCCATCGAAAAAGATATGTCCTGTATAATCGGTATCAAGTGTGCTTAACACATACAGTAGCGTTGACTTTCCACTTCCGGATGATCCTACAATAGAAGCAAATTCTCCTTGTTTTATAGAAACATTGATGTTTTTCAACGCCTGAAATTCAACAGGATCATGAAAAGACTTACTTAAATTTTTTGTTTCTATGATATTGCCCATTAATCCAAATTTTATCTATTCCTTCTCCTCTCTCCTTTTTGAGGGGAGAGGCCGGGAGAGGGGTTATTTACTTCTAATGATATCAATTGCATCCATTTTTGCTGCCTTTCGCGCTGGTATATAGCCCGCAATGGCTGTTGCCAACAAGCCAAAGAAATAAGCAAAAACATAAAAGCCCGGAGAGGAATTAAAACGAAGGTATTCCATAGATACAAACCCTTTGATATCCATCCGAATGCTTCCAACAATTTTTTGCATAAAAAAACCAATGATCAAACCAAGTAATCCACCAAGCATTCCAATGATCAAGGACTCTGTTAAAAATATTTTTTTGATGTCACTATCTTTATAACCAATAGCTTTTAAGATAGCAATGTCAGGCATTTTTTCGTAGATGATCATCATCAGGATGTTAAAGATCCCAAATCCTGAAACGATCAGGATTGACGCTATGATCAAATAGGTGACCATGTTCTGAATTTTAAAAACACTGAAAACACTCGCATTCGCTTCTTTCCAATCAACCGTTTTAAATCCGAATTTTTGATGATAGAATTTTGCGAGTGCTTCTGCCTGATTAAAATCTTTCAGTTTAATGTTGATATCAGTAATGTAAGAACCATCTACTTTTAATAATTTTTGAGCATTTCGTATATTGATGTATGCTCTGCTTTTGTCAACCTCGGTTAAACCACTGTGATTGATCCCGACAATTTTCATTTCCAGGGTCACACCCAATGGTGAAGTGATTGAAATGTTGTCGTTCATTTTTGCACCGAGCAATTCTGCAAGTCCATCCCCCAAAATAATTCCATTTGGTATTGTTTGCAGTTTGGTAATATCGCCTTGTCTCATGTTTTTAGAAACATCAAACAAAACATTTTCTTTTATGATATCAACGCCCGATACGCGTCCTGCTATTTGTGCAATACCTACTTTAAAAATCGCTTGAGAACCCAAAAAAGGTGAAACGCCAAGTACTCGTGAATCTTTTTCCAGTGCAGCAATAATTTGATATCCGTTTTTTATTTTGGTGAGTTCATCTTTTGGTTTTTGATTCTGTACGACCACCCATTTGTTTTCATCAGCATATAATTTCGATAGAATGCTCTTCCTGTTTTTTTCAGCTTCATTATAGATCCGGATATTAGCGGTAGTATTAACTGTTTCGTCAATGAAGTACGCCTGAAATCCCGACATCAATCCGGCCTGAAAGATAAAAATGGCAATGCCGAATGTTACACCCAGCATAGCCACAATTGTTTGCCTTTTTTTGGCAAGCAAATGTGTAAGCGCAATCTTTATGACAGGTGATTTCTTAAACATTAAGGCAATACAATTTCTGTGTTTTCATCAATACCACTAATTACTTCTATAAATTCAAGATCTTCCGCCCCTTTAACAATTTCTACTAAGGCATCTTTGTCTTTTGTTTTTACTTTATTGCCATCTATCAAGAATTCACGTGGAATAACGAGTGTATTCTTTTTTTCAGAAATGATGATGTTGGCTTCTACCGACATACCGGAGTAGATCATGGTGCCCTTATCTAACTGGATAGAAGAAATGATCTTTGCCGTTTTATTGTTTTGATTGATGCGTGGATAGGTTTCCTGTATGCTTCCGTTAAATGTTTTATTTTTATATGCATCAATTACATAAACAATTTTTTGATCTCTACTCAATAGTGATACATCTGTTTCATCTACACTTAATTCAACTTCAAAATTTTCTCCATCACCAATTTCCATCAAGATAAATTGTGTATTTACCAATTCTCCTTCTTTTGGAAGAATGTCATATACTTTTCCATTTACAGCAGAGGTGAGGGTGTAGTCACTTTTATTTGACACTTGTGCATCATATTGTATTTGTGCATTTTCGAGTTCAACACGAACCTTATCTCTTGTATTGACAAGTGTGCTTGCTGCTTTCAGATAGTTTTGTTTTGAAATATCAAACTGGGTTTTTGCCTGATCGAATTGTAGTTTTGACGTTGCATTGTCTTTTGCCAATGACTCAAAACGTTTAAAGTTAATAGAGTCTAATTCGTATTTTGAGCGGGCCGATGCAACATCTTGTTTTAATGTGTTCAATAAGCCGGAACTTTCATTTGCATTTTTTTGAGCTAAAGCCAATAGGTTTTTAGCAGCATTTACATTGAGCTCACTTACTTCACTTTTAATGGTGACCAATGGATCGCCTACCTTAACGCTATCGCCAACATGTACGTGTATATTTTCGATATAGCCAGGAAGTTTTGAGTAAACTTTATAATTGTTTACCGGATAGATCTTTCCAGAGGCGTAAACAGCTTGTGTGAGATCTTTTTTGATCGGCAATGTGGAGTTGTTTTTGCTCTTGCAACCGGTCAAAATAAGCAGTGAAACAGAAAACAAAAAGAATATATTTCTCATGTTGTAAAAAATAAAAAGCGCTTAACTGAATGTTAAGCGCTTCGAAATTAATAATCTAAATTGCCATAATCTAATTTCTTTCCTTGTAAGTAGAGCACTACCCTTAAAACTCCTACAAAGAAAGGAATGTACATCAAGGCGTTTGACATCCCAAAATGTTTTAACACGATCTCTGATTTACGTTTTAAACGTTCAGATATTAGATACATTGCAGGCACCAATAGTAATGTTAAGAATGTGGCAAACGCTAAACCGAAGATCATTGTCCATGACAGAGGGCCCCAGAATACTACATTATCACCGCCTAAATAGATCTTAGGATCACCGCTTGCGAATAAACTTTCAAAGTCGATATTCAATCCTACTGCCAATGGAATTAATCCAAGGATGGCTGCCATTGCGGTTAGGATCACCGGTGTCATACGCGTTCTTCCGGCTTCTACTGTTGCATCCCACAAACTCATTCCTTCTTTACGTGACATCTCCGCAAATTCTATTAAAAGAATACCATTTCGTACAACAACTCCTCCTAGTGCGATGATACCAACACCGGTCATAACGATACTCATGTCCATTTTAAATAGAGCCGTACCGATCAATACGCCAATGATACTGAAAAGGATCTCCGAAAGAATGATCAATGGTTTACCAATAGCATTGAATTGTAATACAAGGATCAATAACATTAAGGCAACAGATATACCCAATGCTTTTCCAAGGAATGCTCCTGTTTCAGCTTGTTCTTCTTGCTGACCGGTCATCACAACTTCAACTTTACCCGACACAATAAATCCTTCCATGGCTTTTTTAACAACACCAACCACTTCATTTTCGTTATAGCCTGCTGATACATTCGATGATAATGAGATCACACGTTTTTGCATTTTACGTTTGATACCACCATAGGTATTGCTGTACTCTACATCGCAGAATGCGGATAATGGAACGCTACGTAAAATACCACCCATATTCATATCACGGAAAGTGATCTTCATATTGCGCAATGCTTCAATGTTATTTCGTTGATCGTATTTATAACGCAACTGAATTGGATATTGATCATTTTCATCGCGAAACTTACTTACTTCCCAACCAAAAACTGCAAAGCGGATCTCTCTGGCAATTGTTGCAGTACTGATGCCTTCTCTGTTAGCACGCTCTCTATCAATGTTGAAAACGATCTCCGGTTTAATGGTCTCAAAGTCGGATTTTAAGTTTTCTACTCCCGATATTTTTTGTTGATCAAGATAACGTTTCAAGCGAGTTGCATTTACAACCAATTCTTCAAAATTGTCTCCTCTCACTTCAATATTTATCGGCTTAGAAACAGGTGGACCGGCTTGTTCTTGTGAAACAGTAACTTCAGCACCCGGAATGTTCCAGTTTAGTTGTTGAAGTTTTTGCAAATATTCAGATGTAGATTGTCCATCACGATCCTTAAAGTCAACAAATGCGATCGCAATTTTTCCTCTGTTCGGATAATCACTTTGATCCTGATCTTGAGGGTCTGTTGTTCCTTTCGTAACGTTTGTAATGACTGATTTTACAATTTTATTTGAATCTCCGATCACGCTTTTTACACGTTGTTCTGCCACCATCATTACTTCATTTGTTTTAGCAGGATCCGTTCCTACAGGAAGTTTTACGTACACATATACAAAGTTCGGATCACCTTGCGGGAAGAACACTACCTTAGGACTGCGGACAGCGAAGAAAACTAAAGAAAGAATAAACAAACCAATTACTCCCCAAAGTGCTAAGCCCGGACGTTTCAAGAAACGTAATAATAATTTCGTGTAACGAGCCTGAAATGCAGGCCATAATTTATCTTGAAAACCTGCAATGATCTTGTGTAACCAATAACGGTGTAGCAACATAAAAGCTGCAAAGAATAAAACAAGGTTTCCGAATGCATGGTGACCACTTGCATGGGCAATAATTGCTGCAACAACATACATAACAAGTTGCAAGATCGCTAGCTTACTTAGCTTGCCATATTTTGCTTTTTCTTCATGATGTGGTTTCATAAAGTCGACTGCAAACACAGGGTTGATAATATAAGCAACCACCAAAGAGGCCAATAATGCTACGATCAATGTGATCGGTAAATAGAACATGAACTTACCTATGATACCATCCCAAAATAATAATGGAATGAACGGAGCAAGAGTGGTGAGTGTACCGCTTAACACCGGCAGGAACACTTCTCCGGCCGCCATTTTAGCTGCGGTGACAATATCCCTTTTGCCATTGTCGAATATCCGGTGTGTATTTTCAATGACAACGATCGCATCATCCACCACAATACCCAATGCAAGTAAGAAGGCAAAGAGTACGATCATATTCATGGTATAACTGAAATCGAATGCACCGCCAATAGCCGGCATTACCCAAAATGCAATGAACATAGATAATGGTACTGATGCTGCTACGAAGATCGCATTGGTAACACCCATAAAGAACATTAAGATAAATGTTACAAGAATAAATCCGATAATGATCGTATTGATCAAGTCATGTAAAGTTGTTCTTGTTTTCTCTGATTGATCGCCTGTAACAGTTATTTTTAGGTCTTTAGGAAGTTCATCTGCTTGCATCTTTTCGATCAATGCATAGATCTTATCCGATGCATCGATCAAGTTTTCACCACTACGTTTGATAATATTTAGTGTGATTACATTCTTTCCTTCTAAACGCGCATAGCTTTCCTGTTCTTTATTGCTATCAACAACTTCAGCAATATCCTTCAAATAGACTTTTGACCCTGTTCCGGATGTTACGATCAGGTTTTGAATTTCTTCTACTGTTTTAAATTCTCCTTTAACAGTTAAGTTTCTTTTCATTCCATCCATCGGAACCAATCCGCCCGACATGTTCAGGTTTTCATCGCTCACACATTTGTAAATGTCATACAGAGAAAAATTAGCTGCCTGCATTTTATACATATCAATATTGATCTGTATCTCTCTTTCAAGATCACCTACCATTTGAACACGGGAGATCTCTTTCATGCTTTCAATACGATCTTTTACATCATCAGCATATTGTTTTAATTTGTTAAGATCCATATTGCCGGCAATATTCACATACATGATCGGCAATTCAGAAAAATTCACTTCGATCACATTTGGCTGACGCGTAAGGTCTTTTGGAAGATCGGTTGCTGCTTTGTCCACAGCATCTTTTACCTTTTGTTTTGCATCTGCTACATTCACATCGGTATTGAATTCCACCATGATCACTGAAACATCCTGCAAGGATGTAGAGTTCAGTTTTTTCACACCTGCAATACCTTTCAATTGTTTTTCAATTGGTTTGGTTACAAGGTTTTCAATATTGGTTGGAGAGTTACCAAAATATACGGTGTTAATATACATGGTAGGGACAACAATATCCGGAAAGCTTTCTTTTGGTAAGCTTTGGTAAGAGAAGATCCCTGCAATTGAAATAAAGAATGTAAGTATATAT
>JAEUTU010000043.1 GCA_016786925.1 Bacteroidia bacterium | reverse complement strand
ATTCGCAGAATATGAAACGAAAATACCGCGCTAAATTCTAATGGCTTTTAAGAATTTTTATCTGATACTAGGGATTAAAAATGTTGCTTCTCTTGATGAAATAAAAGCAGCCTATCGTGAATTGGCTAAAAAGTTCCATCCGGATAAAAATCCGGGAAATGTAGAAGCAGAAGAACGATTCAAAGAGATACAGGAAGCCTATGCGATTTTATCTAATGCAGATAAAAGAAGGAAGTATGATTTAAACTTTGCTTCCAATTCCTATACTGCCAATTATAATCAAAGAAGGTCGAATGCTGCTTATACAGGGAATGCTTATCAGTATGCTCAACAACAAGCGCAATACAGCAGAGCCAGATCAACCCAAGCCAATTCTACCAAACCTGTTGAGAATGATAAGGACGAGTTCAAAGAACGCTATCAGATATTAGTAAGCGTAGGTGTAGCAATGTTATTATTGTACTTTATAATCTCTTATGCAAACGGGAGGAAGACTGAAAATACAGAAATAGAAAGAACATTGAATAAAGGAGTGAAAATTCAAAAATAAAAAAGGCAGATAATTTATCTGCCTTTTTTATGGAGAGTAAAATATTATTGTATGATTATCTTTTCTGCGCTAATTCCGTTTTCAGAACTCAACTTTAGCATGTAAAGTCCTTTTTGGACTTGATCAATAGTGATCTGTTTTTTGTTGAGACCGGTAGAGATCTGATATTGCTCGGATAGAACTAGTCTGCCTGAAATATCGATTAACTCAATGGTGATTGTGCTTTGTGATTGACTGTAAAGGTCAATATTCAACTCTTGTTGAGCAGGATTAGGATAAATATTTGCCACTAGCGTTTTTGATATTTCATTGATTCCAACATCATTTACACTGATAGTAGTGGATACGGAGGAGCAACCTAAAGCATTAAATACTTCTACATAATACGTTCCATTTTGAGTGTAAACATAAGTAGCATTCGTTGCTCCTGAGATCGGAGAGCCATTTAAATACCATTGATAAGCCGCATAAGAAGCAGGAGTACAATAAAGTGTATCATTGCCTTTTACAATAGAAGGAAGGCTTGGATTTCCCAAAACAGTGATGGTCACGGAGTCCGTATTTTGGCAACCACCGGCATCTGTACCAATAACGGTGTATGTTGTTGTAAGTACCGGTCCTGCAATTGGATTTGCAATGGTTGAATCGCTCAATGTGCTTCCCGGATGCCAAATATAGCTTACTCCACCGCTGGCTTGTAATCCAATATTTACACTTAAACAAGTGCTGTCGTTTAATCCGGCATCAATTGGTGGCAAGTTGTAAACGGTTACTGTTTGAGAAGCTGTACTTGAACAGCCATAGATATTGGTTACTGTTACAGTATATGTTCCACTTGTATTTACTGTAATAGACTGAAGCGTGTCATTCGCACCTGTACTCCATTGATATTCGTTTTCTGTGCTTGCGCTAAGTGTTACATTCCCTCCAACACAGAAAGCGGTAGGGCCGCTTGGTGTAATGACAGGTGATGGCAAAGGAACAACCGTTACTACCACTGTATCTAGATCAGTACACCCATTTGTATTGGTAATAGCAACATAATAAGTAGTTGTAATGCTTGGTGTTGCAATGGGATTGGCAATGCTTAGGTTGCTCAATGTGCCATCATTGGGTAGCCAAGCATAGCTCACAGCTCCGATAGCAGATGAATTCAGTTGAGCACTGGCGCCTAAGCAAATTGTTGTATCAATTCCTGCATTAGCAGTTAATTGACAATACTTAATAGTCTGATAATCTTCATTGCTTCCGGCACCCTTACTTAATCCTGAAATATACACATTTCCAATATTGTCAATAGCAATGGCTGCGGCTTGATCTGCATTATTTCCTGTTCCATTGTATTTAGTGATCCACTCTTGAGTTCCTGCCGCATCGTACTTCATGGTGATGTAGTCATTATTTGCTCCGGAGGTAAAGCTGTAGCCAGTAACATAAACAGCACCAGTAGCATCGGTTGTTAGCCCTTTACCTTCGTCATATCCGTTAGAAGCACCATTGTATCTTTGTTGCCATTGTTGTGTGCCGGCATTATCATATTTAATAGTAACAATGTCTTCCGCAGCAGTAGAAGCTCCAACGCTTTTTCCGGTAACGATAACATTGGAAGAGGCATCTAGGATGATCGCATTCGCTCTGTCGTAATCGTTTCCTGTTCCATTGTAACGTTGTGCCCATTGTTGAGCGCCTGCTGAATTATACTTTATAGTAGCATAGTCATAGTTTGTCAATACTGCGGTTTGGCTGTAACCTGTAACATATACATTGCCCGAAGCATCTACGGTAATTGCTCTGGCTTCATCGTGTTTTGAATCCGGGCCATTGTATGTCGTTGCCCATTGTTGAGTACCTGCTGTGTTATATCTTATGGTAATATAGTTGTAGCTTTGAGCCGTACTTTGAAAGGTATAGCCGGTCACATATGAGTCGCCAGTAGCAACATCAACAAAAATAGCATATGCAGCATCTATTGCACCACCAGCACCATCGAATCTATTAGCCCATTGTTGAACTCCGGATGCATTATATTTGACAGATGCTGCAGCGCTGTTACTACCACTACCATCACTTGTTCCTGTTACGTAAACATTACCGGCATTATCCACCCCAATATCCCATGCTTCATCCGTTCCATTGGTTGAGTTGTTATATCGTGAAGCCCATTGTTGCGCTCCTGCTGAATTGTATTTAACAGTTGCATAATCAAATCCTGTTGTTGCATTTCCATAGCTCCAGCCGGTCACATAAACGTTTCCGCTAGCATCAATAGCTATTGCATGTGCCTCGTCAAGGCCGTTTCCCGGACCATTATATTGAGCGACCCATTGTTGATTCCCATTGTTATCATATTTTATGGTCACAAAGTCGAAATTTCCGCTTGTTCCTTGCCCGATACCTGTTACATATACATTGCCAGCCGCATCAATTACCATATCTTCGGCCCTGTCCACATTGCTTCCAGAGCTAGTGTAACGGGTTTGCCATTGGATATTTACCTGCCCCAAGGAATAAAAAGTGATCGTTGAAAAAAATACAGAAAGTAGGATATATCTCTTCATGGAAATTGTAAAATAGTTTAGTCAAAACTAATCTTTTTTATCACAAGAATTGCATTTTATCAGATAAAAATTTGCGGGATAAAAAAAATTATTACATTTACGTTTCAATAAGATAATAGGATCATTTTTGATGAAGCATAGATTTTTACTTCTTTATTTCGTTTTATTAATGCTGCCTTTGGGCGGTTTTGCGACTCATATTGTTGGAGGCTCCTTAACTTATGAGCAATTAAGTGGTTCTACTTACCGTGTGACGCTTAAGCTTTATAGGGATTGTAAGCCTGGTAGTGCAGCGTTTCCTAATCCTGTTACGATCACCATCCGAAAAAATAATGGAACTGCTCACACAACAGTGAACATTCCTTTCCCGGGCGCATCATTGGTACCTCCCAATATTGATACTTGTGCTGTAAATCCAGGAATTTGTTTAGAAGAAGCGATCTACACAACTGTTGTTTCCGGTTTACCTCCTGGGAATGGCGGTTATCATATGTACTACCAGTATTGCTGCCGTAACTCTACCTTGCAAAATATTGTAAATCCTCTGGCTGCAGGTGAAACATGGTATGCGCATATCCCTGAAAATGCTTCTGTTATTTCTAACAGCAGTCCTAAATGGGTAAATCCTCCACCGGTGTTTGTTTGTCAAGGCAACAATATGAGTGTGAATCATAGCGCTACAGATGCTGATGGTGATTCTTTAGCGTATTCTTTATATACACCATATACAGATCAAGCAATCACTTATCCGGGAAATGTGTTTACCACACCTACTGTTACCTGGTCAAGCACCTATGGTGCGAATAATCCTTTGGATCCTACTACTCCTAACTCATTAACAATAAGTCCTTCCGGTATTTTAAATGGAGTGCCTCCAACCATTGGACAGTTTGTTGCCGGTGTAAAATGTGAAGAGTGGAGAAATGGGGTTAAGATCGGTGAGATCTTGCGTGACTTCCAGTTTAATGTTGTGAACTGCCCTCCATTAGCTGTAGCAAGTTTTAACTCCTTAGGTGCATGTAATGGAACTGCTATCACCTTTAATAATACAACGTCACCCCCTGCAAATTCTTATTTTTGGGATTTTGGTGATGGATCAACATTAGCTGATACGTCCAATTTGTTGAATCCAAGTTATAACTATCCTTCTTTAGGAAACTATACAGCAACATTAATAATTAATAGAGGTACACCATGTGCTGATACCGCAATATTACCTGTAAATGTTTCCTTCATTCAAGCGAACTTTATTCATGACGGTCCGGCTTGTAAAGGTGTTCCAATTAATTTTACCGATACATCCAATGTTGATCCAAGTAGTACAATTGTTGGATGGGATTGGAATTTTGGAGATGGTAATACTTCTACCTTAGAAAATCCGGTTCATCCATATAATGCCGGTGGTACCTATAATGTTTCTTTAATTGCGACTTCAGCGGCAGGATGTAAGGATACGATCTTTTTCCCTGTTGCCATTCAAGGATTACCGATTGCCAATGCAGGGAATGATACCATCAGTTGTACCAATAATCCAACAGTAGGATTAGGAGGAACAATATTAAATGCAGGAGGCGGTCTTTGGAGCGGTGGTGGTGTGTTTACGCCAAACGATTCAACGCTTAATGCTACCTATACTCCTTCTGCCTCAGCAGTAGCCAATGGTGCAGATACATTATTTTTGATCTCCACTACTAATGCCCTTTGTCCTGCTGATACCGATCAAGTAATAATTACTTTTTATGCAGGCCCAACAGCCAATTCAGGTTCTGATATTTTAGTATGTAAGGATACTGTTAGTGTTCCTGTATGTGCGACTATTTCTGTAGCATCTGGCGGTATATGGCAAACTACGGGTTCCGGTGTTTTCACAAACCCTAATCTATTGTGTACAAATTACATCCCAAGCACCGCAGATACTGCTTCGGGTTCAGTGATACTTTATTTAACGACTACTGGAAATGGGAATTGCTTGGCAGCAAACGATTCTGTATTAGTTACATTTACTCCTACACCTATTGCAACAATTACATCTAACGACACCTCTTGTCAAAGTAATCCGATACTCTTGGGAGTTAATACCACTACAGGTGCCGGGGTTTGGACAAGCAGCGGAACAGGAACATTTGTTCCTAGTGATACAACATTAAATGGCGCTTATTATCCTAGTGCAGCAGACGATGCTTCCGGAAATGTTACCTTATTGTTTACTTCTGCAAACAACGGTGGTTGTAGAGCAACGTATGATACAATCGATGTTACATTGATCCCGTCACCAACGGCAGTATTTACAAGCACCAATGCTTGTCCGTTTGTTCCAATTGTATTCACCGAGGCAAGTACATCTGCTGTAGGAAGTGTTATCAGCTGGAGCTGGAATTTTGGCGATGGAAGTCCGATCAGTACTACTCAGAATCCAACGCATCCATATTCTGTGGGTGGACCATACAATGTATCTCTAGTAGTTACTTCAACTAATGGTTGTCCTGATACATTGAATCAACTAGTGAATGTATATTATCAGCCGAATGCCGGCTACAATGCCAATGGAATATGTGTAAGTGATGGAACTGTGTTCACGGATACATCTACTGTTACTGGTTCAACCATTACTTCCTGGAATTGGAATTTTGGCGATGCAAGCAACTCAACTGTTCAGAACCCTACACACAATTATCCATCCAGCGGAAACTATAACGTTACCTTGATCGTTCAGTCGGCTCAAAGTTGTGCCGATACCATTACTCAAACAATTGGAGTGTTGGCAGGACCTGCAGCAGCATTTACAGTGGATGATGCGATTGCTGATGTGAATCAACCGGTGAACTTTACAGATCTTTCTACCAATGGTGCAATCAGTTGGTTCTGGGATTTTGGGGATTCTTCTGCCGATTCAACTTCTACCGTGCAAAATCCAACGCATGTTTATTCGCAAGGTGGATTCTATGATGTTTGTTTGATCGTAACTGATACGAATGGTTGTACAGATACCATTTGCAGAACAGAAATTGTTACTATGCCACCGGATGTTCCTTCAGGATTTTCTCCAAATGGGGATGGACAAAATGATGTATTCTATGTGTATGGTGGTCCGTTCCGCACCTTGAAATTTAAGATCTATAACAATTGGGGCGAAGTAATATTTGAATCAGACAGCCAGGCAAAAGGTTGGGATGGAAAGCGCGATGGTGTTGATCAACCGGTTGGTGTTTATGTTTATACAGTTGAAGGTGTAACAGAAGATGGTTTAGAGCATAAACTATCCGGTGATGTTACTTTATTACGTTAGTGAAATATTATGATCAATACATTCATTATATCATATAAAAAGAGACTTGCTAAGAGCTTGCTGGTCTTGATGTGCTTTGTATCTGTTCAGCAGATCAGTGCTCAGGATTTTCACTTGTCGCAATACGATGCTCCTGCCATGTTCCTTAATCCTGCTATGACAGGAATGTTTGATGGACATTTCCGTTTGCACGGTCATTACAGAACACAGTGGGCTGCAGTAGCATCCAAGCCATTTACAACAGCAGGTTTATCATTTGATATGCCGATCAAAAAATTTGGTGCAGGTTTACAAGTGTTTAACTATAGAGCGGGTGCCGGACAATTCAATGTTTTCAGTGCACTTCTTTCAGTAGGATACGATGTTGTTTTTGATAAAGCACAAAACCATCACTTAGCCTTGGGTGTACAAGGAGGGATCGTTCAAAAAAGTGTGAACTTCGATAAATTGACATTTGGCAATCAATATACCACTGCGGGTGGCGGAACATTTGACACCAGTATTCCTAATGGTGAAACGTATTCTAACACGAATTATCTGTTACATGATATCAACGCAGGTGCATTGTATTACTATGCAAAAGAGAATGTTCGCTTGAATCCATTCATTGGTTTTTCTGCATTCCACTTAACACAGCCGAATGAAACATTCTATGGCAATGATAATAAATTGCCTATCCGCTACTATATTCATGGGGGAACAAAAGTAAATGTGAATGCAAAAATTCAGTTGTTGCCGAAATTCATCTACATGAAACAGGTAAATGCGCAAGAAGTAACAGCGACTTTATTGTTGCATTATTTCCTTCAGGATTCCGGAACGTATTTGATCTTTGGTCCAACTTACAGAAATAAAGATGCAGCGAT
Source organism: Bacteroidia bacterium (assembly GCA_016786925.1). GTDB lineage: Bacteria > Bacteroidota > Bacteroidia > 2-12-FULL-35-15 > 2-12-FULL-35-15 > 2-12-FULL-35-15. The sequence goes on along the minus strand of JAEUTU010000043.1, from coordinate 100,104 downwards.
CATCGAGGCTGGTATCAAAAAAGGAAGTTATACGGCCCGTGTTAGTTATGATGTAAATACTTCGTCATTAAAGAATGCTTCAAACTACCGTGGTGGTTTTGAAATATCATTGACATACATTGCTAGAAAAAGCAAACCAAATCCATACGCAAACTGTCCAAGACTTTAATATTTATGAAACGTGTAGTTGTAGTTTTATTTTTATTATCACTTACTCTTTCCTCTTTTGCTCAAACAAAAAGAGAGTGGCTGGAGTATGGCGATGCTGCATATAAAAATGGAGACTATAATACAGCTTTGAATTTCTATTTAAAGGTGATCGACAAGTCAACGGCTGATGATTTTTCAAGACCTTATGAGGTTAGACCGTATACTCCTCCTCCTAAAAAATCGAAGGATGCAAAAGATACTGCTAAAACCAAAAAGGTAGTTGACCCACGTGAAGTGTATGTCGTTCATCAAGTAGCAGAATGCTACCGTCAGATACGTGATTATAAAAATGCAGAGGTGTGGTTCAAACGCTCCAAGGAAAATAATTCTGAACAATATCCATACGAATCACTATGGTATGGTGAAGCATTGATGAAGAATCAAAAGTATCCTGCTGCGAATTTACAGTTTGATGAAGCCATGACGCTTTCCGAAGGAAAGGATTCTGTGGTGTTCAATCAGGCTAAATTGAAAATTGCAGGTTGTTATTTAGCGATCGATACCAATAATATTAAAAAAGGAATTATCATAAAAGAATTGGATTCCCTATTCAATGCAGGCACTTCCAGTTTTGCAGTGAACTATTATGGTGATGCAAACACCATTCAGTTTACTACTGCTCGTGAAACAAACACCGTGACTGATCCGGATAAACAACAAGCAAAATTTATCTGCGATATCTATACCTTAAAGAAAACCAACAATGGCTGGACCGATCTTAAAAAGGTGGAAGGTCCTGTGGATACCGATATGCACGAAGGTGCCGGTTTCTTGACATTGGACAGAACAAGCTTTTATTTTACCCGTTGGTCAACCACCAATAAAAACGAATGCGGCATATATCTTTCAAAACAAATGAATGATAAATGGTTGGCTGCTGAGAAACTAAACGACAATATCAATCTTGCAGGCTACAAAACAATGCATCCTGCATTATCACCTGATGGAAGTATCTTGTACTTCTCTTCTAACCGTCCGGGTGGTTTTGGGAAAATGGATCTTTGGTATGTTAATTTGGATGATGAGGGCCGACCTACAGGTGCACCGATCAATATGGGTAAGATGTTCAATACATCTGAAGATGAGGTGACCCCATTCTTCCATTATTATACATCTACTTTATACTTCAGTTCTGATGGACATGCAGGATACGGTGGATTGGATGTGTTCAAATCATCATTCAACTCTGATTCATTATGGAGCATGCCTAAAAATTTAGGTTCGCCCGTAAACTCCAGTAAAGATGATGCATATTTTGTTTTAGAGCGTAGCCAACGTCAAGGATTTGTTACATCTGACAGAAAAGATTGTGCTGATTGTACAGGTGGTGCTTGTTTTAGAATTTATGCAATTGACAGAGAACCGAATGTATACGACTTAAAAGGTGTTGTTTACAATGCTGAAACAAACGAGGTGATAGCCAATTCATTATTGACATTCAAAGATATCAGAGGTGAAAAAGAGCCATTCTACTTGATCACGGATGCAGAAGGTAAATACTTCACTCCATTAGAAGAAGGAATGGAATTGTATATCAAAGCTCAAAAGAATAAGTTCTTTGGTGATGCAGGTAACGTTTCTACTTTCGGTTTAACAGAGTCTCAGCATTTTGAAAAAGATTTCTTCTTGTCTCCAATTCCTCAAGGTGATATCGTTATTCCCGGAATTGAATACGATTACGACAAAGCAACATTACGTCCTGCTTCTAAAAAGATCTTGGATGATCTTGTTGAGTTCTTAGTGTTGAACAACAACTTAAGTGTTGAGATCAGCTCTCATACCGATGCTCGTGGTAGTGATTCTTACAACTTACGTTTATCGCAAGACCGCGCTAAATCTGTTGTAGATTACTTGATCGAAAAAGGTATTTCTAAAGAACGTTTAGTGGCTCAAGGTTACGGTGAAACCAAATTATTGGTTCCAAATGCTTCAACCGAAGAAGAGCATCAAAAGAATCGTAGAACAGCCTTCCGTCCGATCAAAGAAGGTGTTATCCAGGATAAATGGAAGTAATTTCATTGCAATGAAAATTCTATTTATTGATTCGAATCATTCTGTACTTCATGAAACATTAATGAATGCCGGTCATACCTGTGACCTGAACTATCATTGGACAAAAGAGGAGATCAATGATAACATTCATTTGTATGATGGTGTAGTGATCCGCAGCAGGATCAAACTTACAAAGGAGCTTATTGATAAAGCCCTTCGCTTAAAATTCATTGCCCGTGCCGGTGCCGGCATGGAGAATATTGATGTGGCCTATGCCGAGAGCAAAGGTATAGCATGTCTTCATGCGCCCGAAGGCAACAAGGATGCTGTAGCTGAACATGCACTCGGAATGTTATTGTCGCTCTTCAATAATTTATGCAGAGCCAACAAAGAAGTACGTGAAGGTAAATGGATCCGTGAAGGAAACAGGGGAGTGGAGCTGATGGGAAAAACAGTTGGTATCATTGGTTATGGTAACATGGGGTCCGCATTTGCTGAACGCTTAAGAGGTTTCGGGATAACAGTGTTGGTGTATGATAAATATAAAAAAGGTTTTGGGAATGAGTTTATAATTGAATCTTCTCTTCAAGATCTTTTTGAAAAAGTAGACGTATTGAGTTTGCATACACCTCTCTCCGATGAAACACATTATCTCCTGAATGATGCGTTTATTCAATCCTTTAAAAAGAAGATCTACATCATCAATACCGCACGTGGTAAATGCTTGAATACAGCCGATGTGGTGAAAAATCTACACTCCGGAAAAGTGTTGGGTGCTTGTATCGATGTGTTGGAATACGAGGCCGTTTCCTTTGAAAATATAGATGCTGCAAGTACTCCCGAGGCATTTAAGCAATTGATCGAATGTGAGAACGTATTACTTTCTTCTCATATTGCAGGATGGACACATGAAAGCAATGAAAAGATAGCGTCAGTGCTTGCGAAAAAAATTTTAGCAATAGCCTAAGCGTTTTTTACTACCAACTGCACCGTATTTCTACTCTTCACTTCCAGTAAAACCTTTTTGTCGATGGTTACGCGCTCAATGGTTGCCTGGTCGTAATAGCGGATGGTGATCAACTCCAGGTTGTCGTTGTACAATACTCTGTATTGTTTTTGTAATGTTTTTATCAGATCCGGCAATTTACGTTCATCATTATCCACACTCACCGAAAAGCTGATGGCGGAGTTTTGCATCACATTTACCTTCACTTGTTTTTCAGCAAATAGATTGAAAATGTCACTCAAATTCTCTTCAATGATAAATGAAAAGTCTTTCGGTGAAATGGAGATCAACACCTGATTAACCTTAAAGATAAAGCAAGGAATAGGCAATGGTGATTGGATCTCATTGATCACAGTTCCTTTTTCATTCGGGTCAATAAATGATTTTACAAACAATGGGATCTTCTTATTTTGCAGTGGTTTGATCGTTTTCGGGTGGATCACCGTTGCTCCATAATAAGCCAATTCAATAGCGTCCTGATAAGAGATCTGTTCCAGTTTTTTTGTTTCATCAAACCATTTTGGATCGGCATTTAATACACCGGGAACATCTTTCCAGATGGTTACACTTTCTGAATTGGTTGTAAATGCTAGTATAGCAGCAGTATAGTCACTTCCTTCACGGCCAAGTGTAGTGGTAAAATTTTCAGAAGTGCCGCCAATGAATCCTTGTGTAATGGTGATCCCTTTTTGCTTTGAAAGGTTCTCCGATAATTTTTGTGTCAATTCCCAATCTACTCTTCCTTCACGGTAAGTATTGTCGGTTTGAATGATGCCGCGTGCATCTAACCATTGATTGTTGATCTTTACTTCATTCAAGTAGGCACTCACAATTTTAGTGGAGATCAATTCCCCCATGCTTACTATTTGGTCGTATTCATGGTTGTAGGAATGTGTAGGTTCATCTTCAATAGCCCATTCCAGCTCCACAAAAGTATTGTTCAACTCATCGTAGATGGAATGTTGTTTGTTGCTGAACAATTGATCAACAATATCAAAATGATATTTTTTAATTTCATTTAATACATCGGCTGCATTTTCTTTTTTGTAAAAAAAGGCATCTGTCAGGCGTTCTAAGGCATTGGTTACTTTACCCATGGCTGATATCACCACAATGATATCTTCATTAGGAAAAAGGTTTAAAATTCTCCCAACATTCTTTACTGCATTTGCATCCTTCACCGATGCTCCACCAAATTTGAATACTTTCATACACTAAAATTTATATTCCTGGATTTCTTTATCCGTCAGTTTGCAATTGATCCATTCACTATCAAAATGCGAATTTAATTTTTTATAAAATTGAATAGCGGGCTCATTCCATTCCAGTACTTGCCATTCCAAGCGTTTTACTTTCATCTCTTTCGCCACTTTTACCACTTCATCAAATAGCTTTTTACCAATTCCAAACTTACGGTAAGCTTCTGTAACAATAATGTCCTCCAGAAACACACATTTCCCTTTCCAGGTGGAATATTTGATATAATATAGCGAAATGCCCACTATTTTTCCTTCCGTTTCGGCAACAAAAAACTGAAATATAGGATGCTTTCCAAAGCCATCGCGTTCCATATCGGCCACCGAAACGGTGACTTCCAAAGGTGCTTTTTCATATTCAGCCAATTCTTTGATAAGTCCCAATACCTGTGGCAGGTCCTGTTGCACTCCTTTTCTGATACTGAAATTCATAGCCACAAAGGTATTTAATTATCGGATTTATAGGCCTTTAAATAATCATTTTTCCCATTGAAAAATATTACGATATTTGTCTAAATTATAACATATAAAGCAATGAGTAGAGTTAAAACCCTAGGACAGTTCATTATTGAAAAACAAGCCGATTTCCCTTATGCAAAAGGCGAGTTATCCCGTTTGTTACGTGATATCGGTATTGCAGCGAAGATCGTTAACCGTGAAGTAAGCAAAGCCGGTTTGGCGGATATCCTGGGTGATGCAGGCGAGATCAATGTGCAGGGTGAGAATGTAAAAAAGCTGGATGTGTTTGCCAATGAGCAATTCATTGCGGCATTACGTGTGGGTGGAGAGTGTTGTGCTATTGCTTCTGAAGAGAATGAAGACATTATCATTATTGACAACGAGCAATCAAAAAATGCGAAATATGTAGTGGCGATGGACCCATTGGATGGTTCATCCAATATTGATGTGAATGTATCGGTTGGAACGATCTTCTCTATTTACCGCAGAACATCACTCTCAGGACCGGGAACATTGGAGGATTTTTTACAGCATGGTACAGAGCAGGTAGCAGCAGGTTATGTGATCTACGGTTCATCATGTATGCTGGTATATACTACCGGAAAAGGAGTGAACGGATTTACATTGGATCCATCCATTGGTGAGTTCTGTTTGTCACATCCAAACATGCAAACACCAAAAATGGCAAAAACATACTCTATCAACGAAGGGAACTATGTTCACTTTCCTGATGGCGTAAAAAAATACATTAAATATTGTCAGGAAGAGGACAAAGCAACCAACCGTCCGTATTCATCACGTTATATCGGTTCGGGTGTAGCAGATATTCATCGTAATTTGATCACAGGTGGTATCTACATCTATCCTACAACATCTAAATCACCAAAAGGGAAATTACGTTTGTTATACGAATGTAATCCATTGGCATTTATTATTGAGCAGGCTGGAGGTAAGGCTACAGATGGTTTCCGTAGAATTATGGAATTGGATCTGAAAGAATTGCACCAGCGTACACCATTATTCTTAGGTTCTGCTGATATGGTAGATATGGCTTGCGAATACATGGCCAAACATTCTACTGCGGAAGTGAAATAATTTTTTAAGTAAATGATGAGAAAAGCACTATCATTGAACGATTGATAGTGCTTTTTTAATTATAATTGAATTAATTTCAAATGAGATCAAAAAGCAATTTTGTTTTAAAGTTTCCTGCTAATATTATTTTATTTTTTATTGTGCTTTATTGTTTTTATCTCTACAGTAGCTATAAAGAAGATAAATTAAGAAAGTGCTTTAAAGTTTGTAATGCCATGATTGTTGATGCCCAACATGGTTATAGGGGTGGTGTTAAATTATCGTATGAGTATATTGTAGGCAAAAAGAAATATAGATATAGTTCGAAAAGACCTATAAGTATGGGATTAGGGCAATCGTTAATTAATAAAAATTTACTCGTGATATATTCATGCTATGATTTCAATGAGAATTGGCTTTTACTTCATAAATCTGATTTTGAAAAGTATAATATTGCTTATCCAGATAGTTTGCTTTGGTTAAAGGAAGAATTGGATAAGGGTCGGTAGGTTTTTGTAGAAGAAGTGTAAAGTAAGTTTATATGTGTTTTGAACAATAATTATTCAAGATGAAAAAGTATTTAAAGTTGATTCTTTTTATTGTTTTGGTTGTTGCATTTTTTGTTAGTGTTCGATATAATGAATCCTCATTAATTTCTAGCCTTAAAAAAGTTGGGAAAAAAGCGATTGCAGAAGTTGTCGGAGTTGAAAGTGGGAATAAAGCAACTTATATGGTTGTAGAGTTCACTACTGACAAGGGCGAGAGAATAAGAGTACATCCTATGTGTATGTACTATAAATGTTCAATTTTTTTAAATAAAAAATTTACAATTATATATAATCCAGAAAAACCAGCTGGTGAATATTTGTTACTCTATCATAGAGCGTCATTTGAAACTTTTGATATGCCTTTTCCTGATAGTTTGAAATGGATTGATAAATATGAAGGTTTTTTTAATTTTAATACAGATGATGAAAAATAGTTTTATTCGCAGCTAAAATCTAAAAATTGAACCCTACTTTTTTTATTCCTGATAATAAACCCGCTTAACGCGTCTTGATACATTGGTAAGCACTTCATAAGGAATAGTGCCCACATCTTTTGCAATTTCTGTGATCGATAAATTATCTCCAAACACGATCACTTCATCATTCTCATTGGCTTTAATATCTGTAATGTCGATCATGCACATATCCATACACACATTCCCAACTATTGGCGCGTACTGTCCTTTGATCATCATTTTTCCTTTGCCATTGCTTAGCTTTCTGCTCAATCCATCCGCATAACCGATAGGTACCGTTGCTATTTGCATATCGCGTGTTGCCACTCCTTTGCGGCTATAACCGATCGTTTCATGGGCAGGGATATTTTTTATTTGTGAGATGCTTGTTTTTAATGTGCTCACATTTTGTAATTGTGCCTGCTCGGTGGCGTTTGCTCCAATGCCATACAAACCAATGCCCAAACGCACCATTTCAAATTGTGCATCCGGAAAACGCGAGATGCCTGCAGAGTTCAAAATATGTTTGATGATAGGCTGCGAAAAATGGGCTTTGATCTGTTCACTCATCGCATTGAACTTTTTGATCTGAAACCAGGTAAAGTCATCGTGCTCCGGCTCATCACTTGCTGCCAGATGCGAGAAGATAGAACGGATGGTTAAATGTTTATTGTTCTTGATACGCACGATTAACTCATTTATATCATTCTCCTCAAATCCCAAACGGTGCATGCCCGTATCCAGTTTTAAATGGATAGGAATAGGCTGTTGATTGGCTCTTTCGCTGCGTTTTAATGTTTCTTCAAATAAATTCAATACTCTAAAGCTATAGATCTCCGGCTCCAGGTTGTAGTGGATCATAGCATCATAGCTTTGCTCTTCAGGGTTCATCACCATGATCGGCATGGTAATGCCTGCTTTGCGTAATTCAATTCCTTCATCGGCATAGGCAACCGCCAAATAATCAACCCTGTGAAACTGGAGTATATTGGCTATTTCGAAGCTTCCACTGCCGTAAGAGAATGCTTTTACCATGGCCATGATCTTGGTATCGGCTTTTATTTTGGAACGGAAATAATTCAAATTGTGAACGATCGCATTCAGGTTGATCTCCAATACTGTTTCATGTGCTTTTTGCTGGATCACTTTACTGATGGCTTCAAAACCAAAAGCACGTGCACCTTTCAATAGTATCGTTTCATCTCTGAAAAATGAATTGTTGAATTGTTGCAAAAATTCATTGGTGGAACGGTAAAATGTTTTTTCGATATTGAATTGATGCGCTTGCCCTGAAATAGCTTCTCCAATTCCGATCAAGCGGGAGATACCTTTTTTATGGATCAGCTCAGCCACTTCTTTATACAGTGTTTCTTCGTTTCTTCCACTTTGCAAAATGTCGGAAAGGATCAATGTTTTCTTTGGATGTTGTTTTTGCTGATTTAAAAAATCCAATGCAATACTTAATGATCCAAGATCAGAATTGTAACTATCATTGATGATCGAACAGTTGTTGATCCCTTCTTTTAACTCCAGTCGCATCGCTACCGGACTCAAGAATTTCATGCGTTCAGCAATAACGCTGTTCTCGTATCCCAGATACAACATCATTGCCCAGCAATGAATCGCATTTTCAATACTTGCTTCATCCGTGAATGGAATGGTGATACGGATAAAATCGTTTTTGTAGATACCTTGAATTTCGGTATCGTTCGATGATTTGGTGATCCGTCCAACTAAAAGATCAGCACGTGTCTTTTTCGACCAGGTAAATAGTTTTACTTCCTGTAATGTGCGGTCTTCCTGAATATGATGATGAACACTTAAATAATCTTTACAATAAACAAGTGCTTCGGTATTGACAAATAGTTTTAGTTTTTCTTTTACTTTCTGATCCTGATTTTCAAAGTTTTCATCGTGTGCCTGACCAATGTTGGTTAACAATCCAATGGTGGGTTGAATGATGGATTCCAGCGATCGCATTTCTTTGGGCATGGAAATACCTGCTTCAAAAATACCTAGATTGTGCTCCGCACTTATCTGCCATATCGAAAGTGGCACACCTACCTGTGAGTTAAAACTTTTCGGACTGCGTACAATGTTCTTGTCCTCCCGCATCAATTGAAACAACCACTCTTTCACAATGGTCTTCCCGTTACTTCCGGTGATCCCTATTATGGGAATATGAAACTGCTTGCGATGATGTGCACATAACACTTGCAAAGCAAGTAAGGTGTCATTGACCAATAAAAAGAATGCAGCTTTGTATTGCTCAATGTTCTCCGGTAGTTTGGAAACAACAAAATGATGTACTCCTTTTTCATATAATTCATGAATATAGGAATGCCCGTCATGTCTGTCGCCTTTAATAGCGAAGAACAATGATGTTTCCGCATTAGATAGCTTGCGGCTATCGATCAGTAAATTTTTTATGAGCGCATCCGGATCGCCATTGCCAGTTGTTTTGGCAGCAATGATGGATGCTATATCAGAGATCTTATAATTCATATTATTTTTTTGCCTCCACAAAACAATCTCTACACAATGGTTCGTAATTGTTTGTTTCGCCTAACAATACCAGTTGTTCCTCAGCCGTCATGCGGTGTGAGTGATTGGCTAAATTGCCACAACGCATACAAATGGCGTGCACCTTGGTAACATATTCGGCAATGGCCAATAAAGCAGGCATAGGACCAAATGGTTTTCCTAAATAATCCATATCCAGTCCGGCAACGATCACACGAACACCGCTGTTTGCAAGCTGATTACAAACATCCACCAATCCCATGTCAAAAAACTGGGCTTCGTCAATGCCTACCACGTCCACTTCCGATGCCAATAATAAAATATTGGAAGAAGCAGGAACAGGAGTAGAATGGATGGAGTTGCTATCGTGCGATACTACTTTTACATCATCATAACGGGTATCAACAGCCGGTTTGAAGATCTCAACCGATTGTTTGGCAAATTGAGCCCTTTTCATCCTACGGATCAATTCTTCCGTTTTCCCTGAAAACATCGAACCGCAGATCACTTCAATGGAGCCTCTGCGTTTATGTGGATGGATCGTGTTTTCGAGAAACATTTTTTTAGAATGAAAAAATTAATGTATTTTTATATGTGATTTAAGAATAACAAATCTACTAAAAAAGCGTTGTTTTAGTTCAAATCGGACCAAATAAAATTTGTATGGAGAAGCATAAGATCAGGAAAGAAATTGCAGAGTTGATCAATAGTATTAAGCAGCATTCCGATGATATTGGGGATAAAAAACACATTCCTCAGTTAGAACTGGAGGTAATTCTTAAAAAGATTGCTGCTTTGTATGAAAAATCCATCGTTTTGAATTACCTGAACTCTCAAAATACACTTGAAAATGAGATCGCTAAGTTGATAGAGCCGAAAGTGAATATTGAAGAGAAAATAATGGTGGAGATCTCCAAGGCAGAAGAAAAAGTGAAGGAAGAGATACAAGCTGTTGAGACGATACAAGTACCTGTGAAAGAACCGGAACCGGTTGTGGAAGTGAAAAAAGAAGAGCTTGAACCACCGAAAGTAGAAGCTCCTCCGGTGCAGATAGAAAAACCGAAAACAAGTGTAAATATTCAAAAACCATCCATTTCAGACATAAAGACTGCAATTGGTATCAATGATCGTTTTCAATTTTCCAATGATCTGTTTCAAGGAAACATGCAAGAGTATGATATTGCGATCCAGCAATTGAATTCTTCCGAAAACATGGATTCTGCCATGATCTATTTTGGCAGTCTTCAGAAATTGTATAACTGGGATGCAGAGAATGATACTGTTAAAAGACTTCTGGAATTGGTTGAACGCAGATATTCTTAGTGATCTTATGGCAAAAGGACAATATATCCATACAAAGTTGTTCAATCAATTTGTCCTGCTTTTTTGCTTTTTATTTTTCAATCTCTTTTCCTTTTCTCAAGGTCAGGTTTATCAATATGCCCGGAAGATCGTTGATACATTGGCCTCTGAAAGTATGCATGGAAGAGGTTATGTGAATGATGGGGATAAAATAGCGGCCAATTATATCAGATCAGAATTTCAAAAATTCGGACTGCAATCTTTTTCTGATTCATATTATCAAACATTCAGTTTCCCAATTAATACCTTTCCCGGTAAAATGTTTATCGCTATTGATGGGAAAGAATTGGTTCCTGGAAAAGACTACATCGTGAGTGAACGCTCCGGCTCCGGTAAAGGAGAGTACATTTTAAAAAAGTATATGGAGAATAAAGAAGGATTTGTTGAGGTTCCGAAAAAGGATAAAAAGTTTGCTGTAATGGTGGATGGGAATAAAAAAAATCCAATAATGCAATCATCAAAAGGACCAATAGTTTATGTGACAGATAAAAAATTAACTCATGATCTGGAATGGAATTATTTTAATGTGCCGGCTATAGAGCTTGTCGATTCTATTATTCCTAAAGATGCAAAAAAGATCAAGGTGGATATTCAGCATAAATTTATTCCTGATTATCAATCGCAAAATGTTATTGGGTATGTGAAAGGTTCTGTTTACCCCGATTCTTTTATCGTTTTTTCTGCGCATTACGATCATCTTGGACAAATGGGATCAAAAGTATATTTCCCCGGAGCGAATGATAATGCCAGTGGTTGTGCGATGTTATTGAATTTAGCAAAGCATTATTCCCTGCCGGAGAATAAACCGAAGTGCTCCATCGTATTTATTGCATTTGCAGCTGAAGAAGTTGGTTTGCTGGGATCAAAATATTTTACTGAACATCCACTTTTCCCACTTAAGAATACAAAATTTGTATTCAACATGGATATCATGGGAACAGGCGAGGAAGGAATAACTGTGGTAAATGGATTGGTGTTCAAAACAGAGTTTGATAAACTAAAGCAAATGAATACAGAGAACAATTTTATTAAGGATGTGAAAGTGCGTGGGAAAGCGGCCAATAGCGATCATTATTATTTTTCTGAAAAAGGAGTGAAGGCCTTCTTTATTTATACCATGGGTGGAATAAAAGCATATCATGATATTTATGACCGGCCGGAAACATTACCTTTGAATGAATTTGAAGATCTCTTTAAATTGATCACTCAATTTGGAAATTATTTACAGAATTAATAGTGATCCTACATTTGCAAAATGAATAATTTTGAGTGTAGCGAAATGATATAGTGAATTGAAATGCATTCGCTTGATATAGTAGTAAAATCGGAAAAAAAACAATTCCCCCTTAAAAAGGGGGCTAGGGGGATTAAAAATGAAAAGGGCATTTGTAGAATATAATTTGAAATTAAAAGCGAATTCTCGAGCTTTAAGAAATAACTCTACTCTATCAGAGGTTCTTTTATGGCAAAAGATAAGAGCTGGAAATATTATGGGATATAAATTTAATCGTCAAAAACCTCTCGGTAACTATATTGTTGATTTTTATTGTAAAAGGCTAAATTTGGTAATTGAAGTTGATGGTTCTAGTCATGATAATAACTATCAAAAAGACTTAATTCGCCAAAAGGAATTAGAAAAACTTGGATTAACATTTTTACGATTTAGTGATATCCAAGTAAAGAAAGATATAAATAGTGTAATTAGGGAGATTGAAATATGGATTGTTCAAAATATCAATAATCCCCCTAGCCCCCTTTTTAAGGGGGAATAGATTTAATTTGGAATCTTAATTTTATGAAAAATTAAGTCTGAATTCCAACGTACAGTACTTTAACTTTAAAACTTTAAACTTGAAACTATACATCGTCCCAACACCGATCGGAAATCTCGAAGATATTACACTACGAGCAATACGTATATTGAAAGAAGTAGATGTGATCCTGGCAGAAGATACCCGCACCAGTGGTAATTTGCTTAGACATTTAGGGATAGAAAAGCGTTTGTTTGCACATCATCAGCACAATGAACATAAAACAGTGGCGATGATCGCAGAACGTATTGCGAATGGTGAAAAGATAGCTTTGGTAACAGATGCAGGAACTCCAGGCATTTCTGATCCCGGATTTTTACTGGTTCGCGAGTGTATTGCCAATGGAATAGAAGTGGAATGTTTGCCGGGTGCAACCGCATTTGTTCCTGCTTTAGTAAACTCCGGTTTGCCTTGTGATACATTTTGTTTTGAAGGCTTTTTGCCTCAAAAAAAAGGTCGTCAAACAAAGATCAAATCTTTGGTCAATGAGCATCGTACCATGGTGTTTTATGAATCGCCACACCGCTTGGTAAAAGCATTGGAGCAATTCATTGAATTTTTCGGAGCGGACAGGAAAGCTTCTGTTTCAAGAGAGTTGACTAAAATGTATGAGGAAAATAAAAGAGGAACATTACAAGAGTTATTGGATCATTTTAAAGCGAAGACCATCAAAGGTGAGATCGTAATGGTTATAGAAGGTATTAAACCATCTAAAAAGAAAGAAGAGGAGGAAGATGATGAAGAGCATTAATCCATTTAGCATGAAAAAAAGAAATCATAAGGTGGGTGCACCTCCCGGAACAATTGTGTATTCGGGTCAAACACGCGATGAGCGGGTTAAGATCTCTTTGATCGAATACAATGAAACAGACTTTATTGAGAAAGAATTTTATGATCTTTCGGAATGTATGGATCATGTGCAGAATGGAATGGTGAAATGGATCAATGTAGATGGTATTCATAATGCAGAGCTCATTGAAGCAATCGGAAAGCGTTTTAATATACATCCATTAACACTGGAAGATATTGTAAATCCTAATCAGCGGGCCAAATTCGAAGATTACGAGAATTATGTGGTATCCATTATGAAAATGGTCACACATGAAAATGGAGCCACTCATTCCGAACAGTTAGCTGTGGTATTGATGGATGGCATGGTGATCTCTTTTCAGGAAGCAACAGGAGGAGACGCCTTTGATTATATCAGAAATCGTTTGAGACAGGGAAAAGGAAGGATCCGGAAAATGGGTGCTGATTATTTAGCGTATGCGCTCTTGGATGCTGTGGTGGATGTGTATTTTTCTATTCTTGAAAAAATTGGAGATCGAATAGAAGTATTGGAAGAGGATCTGATGAATGAGCCAACCAAAGCAACGCTTCAGCAACTGCATCAGTTGAAACGTGAGATGATCTATATCCGTAAGGCTGTATGGCCGATGCGTGAATTGGTCAATAATATGGAACGCAGCGAAACAGAATTAATAAAGCCAAGTACAGATCTCTACCTTCGCGATGTGCATGATCATTCTATTCGTGTGATCGATACCGTGGAGACATACCGCGATCTCCTCTCCGGTATGATGGATATTTATCTTTCCAGCGTTAGCAATAAAATGAATGAGGTGATGAAAGTGTTAACGATCATCACAACGGTTTTTGTTCCCGTTACATTTATTGCCGGAGTGTATGGAATGAATTTCGAATTTATGCCCGAGCTTCATTCTAAATGGGGATATCCTCTTACCTGGGCGGTGATGATCATTATTATGGGATCGTTATTGATCTATTTCAGAAAGAAAAAATGGTTGTAATTTTGTAATGTTATCATTAAAATCAATTCTATGAAAAAAGTAATTTTATCTATCGCTATCTTTTTTTCTGCTTTCGGGATGATAGCAGGAAATGTTGCAGATACTAATAAAGTAGATGCAAAAGGATTAAAAGTGGGTTTATGGAAAGAGAAGAATAATCAGATCGATTGGTACGGGCATTATGAAAATGGCCTGAAAACAGGCTCCTGGACCGGCTATTATTCCAATGGGATCATCAGTAACATTGAAGAGTATAAGAACGGGAAAAAGAATGGTGTTTCAGTAATGATCGATAAAACCGGATTTGTGTATCAAACAGATTCCTATACGAATGATACATTAAATGGAATATGCTCATCTTACAGTTCGGGTGGGCGTTTAAAAAGTAAGATCGAATACAAAATGGGGAAGATCAATGGGATGAAAAAAGTATATTATACCGAAGGAACTATTCAGGAAGAAGGCACATTTAAGAACGATCTCAGAGATGGTACAACCAAATGGTATTATCAGGAAGGAAGTGTAAGTGTGCTGTATAATTATAAAGATGGCAATCTGGAAGGAATGCAGAAAACATTTTATAAAAACGGGAATACCAATTCAGAAGTGTTCATGAAAAATAATTTAGAAGAAGGAGAGTATAAAGAATACACAGAATTTGGAAAGCTGAAGATTACAGGCAAATACGTGAAAGGGAAGAAGGAAGGTGTCTGGAAAGAGTTTGATGAGGAAGGCAAAGTCATCAAAACAGAACAATACAAAAACGATGAATTAAAGAAATAAAAAATCCCCTTCGAATTTCGAAGGGGATTTTTTTGATGTTATTTGATTATAATTTAGCTTTTATCTCTACCATTTCATATCCTTCAATGATATCTCCAACTTTGATATCGTTGAATCCTTCGATGTTCAATCCACACTCAAAGCCTTTGTTTACTTCTTTTACATCGTCTTTGAAACGTTTCAATGAACCTAAAGATCCATCATGAACAACAATACCATCACGGATGATACGAACTTTGGTATTACGTGTTACTTTACCGTCTAATACATAACATCCGGCAATGGTACCCACTTTCGTAATGTTGAATACCTCACGGATCTCAATGTTACATACCACTTTCTCCTCAAATTCAGGAGCAAGCATACCTTCCATCGCAGCTTTGATCTCTTCAATCGCTTTGTAGATAATGGAGTATAAACGGATATCGATCTGTTCTGTTTCAGCGATCTTACGTGCACTTTGTGAAGGACGAACCTGGAATCCGACAATGATCGCATTGGAAGCAGAAGCTAACAATACATCCGATTCACTGATCGCACCCACAGCTTTGTGAACGATCTTCACTTGTACTTTATCAGTAGAAAGTTTTTGTAATGAATCGGCTAATGCTTCTACTGATCCATCCACGTCACCTTTCACGATCACATTTAATTCTTTGAAATCACCGATCGCCAAACGTCTTCCGATCTCATCAAGCGTAATGTGTTTTTGAGTACGGATACCTTGTTCACGTTGTAATTGTAAACGTTTTGCAGCGATCTCACGTGCTTCACGCTCATCGGTCATTACATGGAATTTATCACCTGCTTGTGGTGCACCGCTTAATCCCAATAGGATCACCGGCATGGCCGGACCTGCAGCTTTTACTACTTGTCCACGTTCGTTATGTAAAGCTTTTACTTTACCACTGAAACAACCTGCTAATACAATATCACCAACATGTAATGTTCCTGTTTCTACAAGGATGGTACTTACATATCCTCTTCCTTTGTCAAGCTCAGATTCGATAACAGTACCACTTGCATTCTTGTTTGGATTTGCTTTCAGATCCAACATTTCTGCTTCCAATAATACTTTGTCTAACAACACATCAATGTTTTTTCCCATTTTTGCTGAGATCTCCTGACACTGATATTTTCCACCCCACTCTTCAACTAAAATATTCATGTTCGCTAATGCTTCACGGATCTTATCCGGATTTGCACCCGGCTTATCGATCTTGTTGATCGCAATTACAATAGGAACACCTGCAGCTTGCGCGTGATTGATAGCCTCCACTGTTTGAGGCATTACACTATCATCGGCAGCAACCACAATGATCGCAATATCTGTTACCTTGGCACCACGTGCGCGCATTGCTGTAAAGGCTTCGTGACCGGGAGTATCCAGGAAGGTAATTGTTTTACCGTTCTCTAATTTCACATTGTAAGCACCAATGTGCTGAGTGATACCACCCGCCTCACCGGCAATTACATTCGCTTTACGGATATAATCCAATAATGATGTTTTACCATGGTCAACGTGACCCATCACCGTTACAATTGGTGAACGTGATAATAGATCTTCCGGTTTGTCTTCTTCTTCTTTGATCGCTTCTTGTACTTCAACACTAACGAACTCAAGTTTGTAACCAAACTCTTCAGCAACGATCGCAATGGTTTCAGCATCCAAACGTTGGTTGATGGATACGAACATTCCTAGACTCATACAAGTAGAGATGATCTCGTTTACAGAGATGTTCATCATTTGAGCCAACTGATTAGCCGAAACGAACTCCGTTACTTTAATGATCTTCTTTTCTGCTTCTTGTAATTCTGCTTCTTCTTGTAAACGCTCACTAACAGCATCACGTTTCAAACGTCTGTGTTTGGAAGCTTTTGATTTACCACCACCACTTAAACGTGCTAATGTTTCTTTGATCTGCGCCTGAATTTCATCAGGAGTTAATTCTGCTTTTTGGTGTTTTTGGAATTTTCCTTTTCCTGCACCTTGGTTAAATCTCGGTCTGTCTTTGTTATCCGAAGATGTTCCCGGATTTACAGAGTCACCAATGGTTGTTCCACCAAAGCTTTTCTTGATACGTTTACGCTTTTTCTTCTTGTCATCAAATGCATTGTTGGCAGAGGATGATGCAACCGGTTTTTTCTTATCATCTTTTACAGGTAATTCGATCTTACCCATAATTTTCGGTCCTTCTAACTTCTCAACTTTTGTTTCGTAGAAGTCTTCTTTAGCCGGTTCCGGAGTAATTACTTCCGGAGCTTTTTCTTCAGCAACAGGAGTTGCTGTTTCTACTTTTTCTTCTTCAACTTCTTCTTCCGCCTTTTTACTTTTTGCTTTTCCTTTTGTAGTCGTTTTTGCTTTTTTCTCTTCTTCTTTTTCTTCTTTTGATTTTTTTCCCGGCTTTGTTTTAGAATTAAGAGAATCCAGATCGATCTTCGTAACAACTTTCAGTTTTACATCGCTCTCTGCTTTTGCTTTGATCACATCATCCGCTTCTTCTTCTTTCTTTGCCGCTTTTTTCGTTGTTTTAGCAGGCTTTTCTTCTGCTTTTGCAACAGGCGTTTCTACCGTTTGGATGTTCTTGATAATGATCTCTTCTTCTTCTTTTTTAGGAGTTTCCGGTTTTTTGATCTCTTCATCCAAAACAACCGTTTCTTTTTTAGCACGCGTAATATTCGAAACTTTTTCAGCTTCTTCCCTTGCGGCTTTCTCACTCTGATACTCCTTCATTAGAACGGCATACACATCTTCTGTGACCTTAGCCATTGGGCTATTTTCAATAGCGATGTTTTTGCTCTTTAAAAAATCTAATATAGTTCCAACACTAACATTAAATTCTTTGGCAACTTTACTTAATCGTTGTACTTTGTTATCTGACATATTTTATTTTAAAAATCGTTTTTATTGATACCGTTTACAAACTTTGTCTGTAAACGGTATTATTAAGCAAGAGTCGTTGATTACTCGAATTCTGCCTGTAAAATATTGCGTACTTCTTTGATAGTTTCTTCTTCAAGGTCGGTACGTTTTACTAATTCATCTACTGAAAGTTCCAATACTGATTTTGCTGTATCACATCCAATCGCTTTTAATTCATCAAGGATCCAGCTTTCGATCTCATCTGCAAATTCTTCTAAGTCAACGTCCTCTACATCTACATCTGTATCACGGTAAACATCGATCTCATATCCGGTTAATTTTCCGGCTAATTTGATATTATGTCCACCCTTCCCAATTGCTAATGAAACTTGGTCAGGTTTTAAATATACTTCTGCACGTTTGTTCTCATCGTCAATTTTAACAGAAGTGATCTTTGCAGGACTTAAGGCACGTGTAATAAATAATTGTGCATTACCTGTGTAGTTGATCACGTCAATGTTCTCATTGCGTAACTCACGAACGATACCATGGATACGTGAACCTTTCATACCAACACAAGCTCCAACCGGATCAATTCTGTCGTCATATGATTCAACAGCTACTTTAGCTCTTTCACCCGGCTCACGAACGATCTTTTTAATCGTGATCAAACCGTCAAAAACTTCCGGAACTTCTAATTCAAATAAGCGCTCTAAGAAAGCAGGTGATGTACGGGAAAGGATAATAACAGGAGAGTTATTTTTCATTTCTACGCGTTGAACCACCGCACGGATCGTATCGCCTTTTTTGTAGAAATCAGAAGGAATTTGTTCTGATTTTGGCAATAACAATTCATTTCCATCTTCATCCAGGATCAATAATTCTTTTTTCCAGATCTGGTAAACCTCACCGGTCATGATCTCACCAACACGCTCTTTGTATTTTTTGTAGATACCATCTTTCTCTAATTCTAAGATCTTAGAAACAAGGTTCTGACGAACAGCCAATACCGCACGTCTTCCGAAATCATCCAATTTTACAGGTGTAGTGATTTCTTCACCGATCTCCAGATCCTCATCAATTTTTTTCGCAGCAGATAAACCGATGTGTTTTGCTTCATCATAATCAAAACTATCTTCAGCAAATTCATCATCTACTACTTCACGGTTATGCCAGATCTCTATATCTCCACGATCAGGGTTTACGATGATATCAAAATTATCTTCTGAACCATATTTTTTAATTAGCATACTACGAAACACATCTTCGATGATGCTCATTAATGTTGGTCTGTCGATGTTCTTAATCTCTTTGAATTCTGAGAACGATTCAATTAAATTGATGCTTTCCATTGTTTTAAGTGTTAATTAAAATGATATTACAACTTTCGTTTCTTTGATTTGATTAAATGTTAAATTGATATTATTTATTAGTAATTGTTTTCCTTTTTTACCTTCTATACGCTCGGTGCTTTTTGTTTCGATCACAATCCCATTCTCATCAGCAGAAATTAATTTACCTGATAATTTTTGGTTTTCTTTCGTTTTTACATCCACATATTTTCCGATGTTCTTTTCGTACTGTTTTAGCACTTTGAACGGCTGATCCAAGCCCGGAGATGATACATTCAGTTCGAAATCTTCCTGCTCACGGTCTAAACTCGATTCCACATGTCTGCTTACCGCCACACAATCAGATATAGGTAAACCATTCATATTATCGATCAGGATAAAGATCTTATTGCCGGGCTTAACAGTTACATCTACGATGAAATTGCTTCCCTCCGCAATTTTCTCTTCTACCAGTTTTTCTATTTTCTCTTTTGTGATCATAGGTTTGAGAAATAAAAGAGGGGACTGCTGTCCCCTCTTTGAAATCATTTTCCTTAATTGTGAATGCAAATGTACGGCTATCTTTTTTATCTACCAAATTTATTTTAGGCAACTTCTGATGTACATTTGTCGTCTAAAAGGTATATTTCGGAGAGGAAAAACGCCCGTTTATTCCTCCTGAATTAAAAAAAATATTATGAAAACGCTAATAATCAGTGTTTTAGAGCCTGCAGTCAGGTTTTATAACAAAAAACTAATGTTCCTTATCCTTTTTATTAGTTCCTCTCTTCTCTCTGTAGCTCAGGATGATAGCCCCTCTTTAGGCAACATTAAGAAAACAGCAGCTGCTTTAAAAGAAGAGCAGGAAAAAATGGCTCAAGAGCAGCTTATTAAGGAGATCGTTTATATTTCCATTGGTTTTGCCGTAGTGGTTGCCATTGCATGGGTATCAACTATGCTAGCCCGTAAAAAGGCCAAAAAAGATGCAGAAGAGAAACAGCGAATTATGGCTAAATTACATGGTGATAGAGCTCATCACGCTCATGGTCATAAGCCAAGAAGATAAAACTTACTTTTCCAGTACTTTTGGAACTTTGAAATAATCGGAATCCTTTTTAGGGGCATTTTTGAGCGCTTCATCTTGCGTGATCTCGTGCTTCACATCATCTTCTCTCAAAACGTTTACTTCGTCACTCATATAGATCAACGGTTCAATATTCTGAGTATCCAATTCATTTAACTTATCGATGAACGAAAGCATGTTATTCATGTCCTTAATGATCTCCTGTTTGGCTTCGTTCTCAAATTCTAGTCGTGCCAAATGTGCGATCTTATCTACTGTTTCGTTATCGATCTTCATGTTCTAAGTTGTATTTGTTTAATTCATCTTGAATGATCTGATGAACCTTGCCCCGCAAAGATAATAAATCATTTTCAGTCAGCCCAACAGTAGAAATGGGTTTTTGAACGATAACCCGGCTTATTCCCGGTCTGCCACTGGCCTTGAAAAAGCCTCCATTCTGTAATAATTTCCAGTTGTTCAAGAATACAATAGGTACAATAGGTACTTGTTTTTCGATGGCTAATTTGAAAGCTCCATTTTTGAATCCTCTCAATTGACCTTTGCTGGATATTGTTCCTTCCGGAAATAAAAACACACTGTTCCCTTCCTCCAGATCTTTTCCTGCTCTTAAAAATGCGCGGTGCGAACCAACATTACTTTTTCTATCCACCAAAATGTTCATCTCTTTGAAAAAGATACGGAACAATGGTGCTTTATCCAGCTCCTGTTTTCCCATAAATACAAAGTATTTTGGTATCACAATGTAGCTGGCAATGATGTCTAAATAAGAAACATGATTGGCGATGTACACACAGGGGTGTGGTAATTCTTCTTTTTTTGTTTTCCATTCAGAACGTACCACCAATCCCGGTGTAAAGCAGATCCACTGTGCCCAAAAACGTTTCAATTGAAAAGCCCGTGGAAACCATTCTTTTTTTGACAGGAAGAGCGCAAAAAGTGGATACAGGACGATCAAGCCCAAAACGAAATTGAGCAAGAACAAAACTTTCCAAAGTGCACGTGGTATGATCCCTAAATAGAACATGATGCGCAAAGTTACATTTTTTTAATGGCTGTCGACATTCCTGATTTTTAAATAAAGTTTATCTTTGACCTCTATTTAAAAATTAACAATAATGGCCAGAATACTAACCGGAATTCAGAGTACAAACATTCCTCATTTGGGAAATATCCTTGGGGCTGTGATGCCTGCTATTGAATTGTCAAAGCAGGCCGGTAACGACTCACTTTTTTTTATTGCCAATTTGCATACACTTACTTCGGTAAAGGATATCAATTTGCTGAAAGAAAGTACAGATGCTGTTGCTGCAACCTGGTTGGCTTTTGGTTTTGATACTGATAAAAATATTTTTTACCGTCAGAGTGATGTGCCTGAAGTGTGTGAACTCACTTGGTATTTGAATTGCATGACTCCATTTCCAATGTTGGCGAATGCACATTCCTTTAAAGATAAATCAGAACGTTTAGCAGATGTGAATGCAGGATTATTCACCTATCCTGTTTTAATGGCAGCAGATATTATTTTGTATGATGCGAATTATGTTCCTGTTGGAAAAGATCAAATTCAACATTTGGAAATGACTCGTGATATAGCAGAGAAATTCAATAACCGTTTTGGTGAAACATTCGTAATTCCCGAAGTAAAAGTAGATGAGCAAGTAATGATCGTTCCGGGAATTGACGGTCAGAAAATGAGTAAGTCCTATAATAACTTTATCAATATTTTTCTTCCTGAAAAAGAATTGAAGAAAGTAGTGATGAGTATTGTTACGGATGCAACTCCTTTGGAAGACCCCAAAAATCCGGATACATGTAATGTGTTTGCACTTTATAAATTATTAGCAAGTCCGGAGGAAGTGGCAAGTATGCGCGAGAATTATTTGAAAGGTGGTTATGGTTACGGTCATGCTAAAACAGCATTGTATGAATTGATCTTGGAGAAATTCAAAACACAAAGAGAGTCCTATAATTACTACATGAACAATAGAGCAGAGTTGGAAGCGAAGTTGCAGATAGGTGCCGACAAAGCACGCAAAATTGCAACTGCTACTTTAAAACGTGTGCGTGAAAAATTAGGATTTAAGGTTAATTAGTGATCTGCATTTCTAAGGTTTGTGCTCCGAAACCATCGCTTGCAGGACGTGTTTTTGCTAGCGTACCATTGATGTAGATATACATATCATACTCGCCACCACCACTTCCTTCAACGGAAAGTGAGATAAAGGAATTGGCTTTGTAATCAACTATCTTTTCCGAAACCCACATTTCTTTTGAACTTGTCAGCGATTGGGTAGAACCATCAGGGAGTGTGTAACGGGCAATATAGCTGGGAGCATAAGAACTCTTTTCAATGATCTTATAGATCACCGAATAGGTTTTCTCTTCTTTTTTGCATGAGAATAATAATAATACAAACGTCAATAGAATGAACTGTTTCATAAGATCATTTGATGCCATATTTGTTTTTATACTTTTCGTATAACTCTTTTTGTTCGTTGTTAAGGTCGATCTGTTTTCCTTTTACGAAGGCATGTGTTACATTGTTACTTCTCATATCCAATGCATCACCGCTTGAAATAAATAGGTTGGCATCTTTGCCTGCTTCAATACTCCCTGTTGTTTTATCTACACCTAAAATTTTAGCTGTGTTTAATGTTACAGCTGCCAATGCTTGTTCTTTTGTTAAACCATAAGCAGCAGCGGTTCCAGCCATAAAAGGCAAATTGCGTGTTCCCATAGCTTCCATGTCCCCTTCATTATTCAAACAAAACAAAACACCGGCTTTGTGAAGTAAATAAGGAAGTTTGAATGGAAGATCCACATCGTCTTCAGGTTTTCCCGGTAGATCATGAACACGGTTTACGATCACAGATACCTTGTTTTCTTTCAATAAGTCAGTTACCATCCAGCTGTCTTGCCCACCAACGATCACCAGATGTTTAATGTCATAAGATTTTGAAAAGTTTACAGCCTCTACGATCTCTTTTACATTGTTGGCATGTATGTACAAATTCTGTTTCCCGTTGAACAGATCAGCCATCGATTCAAAACGGATATTCTTTTCTTCTTTTGTTTCTAATTCATTGTATGCTTTGGCTTCAGAGAATAATTTTTTAAGTTCATTTACCTGTTTCTCGTACTCCTTGTTTTTTTCAGATGCGCCAAATGTTGATTCATTGTCATTCCAGTTGCGTGTTTGCATTCGTGGCCAGTTCACATGAATTCCATCATCTATCTTGTATGCCGCATCTTCCCAATTCCATCCGTCCAGCATCAATACACTTGATGTACCGGATACCAAACCGCCACGGGGTGTGATCTGTGCTAACAACACTCCGTTTGTTCTAACCGTTGGAATGATCTTCGAATCGGTGTTATAAGCGATTACAGAGCGAACGTTTGGAAGTGTTGCACTTACTTCTCTAAAATCGTTTGTTGCTCTAACCGATTCAATTTCTGTTAAACCTAATGTAGAGTTTGGTGCGATCAATCCCGGGTACACATGCTTCCCTGTAGCATCGATCTTTTCATCGTAATTGCCAAGTTCTACTTTGTATTTGGAAGCATCGATCACTTCTACGATCTTTCCGTTTTTGATGCCTACAATACCATTTTGAATAACACTGTCATTCCCAATGTGGATAGTGGCATTCATGATCACAACACTTTTGTTTTGAGCGATACAAACTACGCTGCTAACAATGGAGAGTATTAAAAATATTTTTTTCATTCTTTAATATGTTTATCGGAACGATTCTTAATTTGATTCAAGTATTCTGTTTAGTATTCATCCAAGTAGTCTTCTTCCATGGAATCACACTCATACAACGAACGTTTTTTTATAGCCGGTTTTTGTGTTGGAGCACCATCTTTTTTCTCCTTCAATAATTTTTGTATGATGCGTGCTCTTTCTTTCTGAATGCTTTCGCGCAATTTGGCATCTTCTTCTATGTCGTAGTAGATCTGTCCATCAATGATCGTCTTTTCAGCTTTTGCATAAACTGATAATGGATGATCCGACCATAAAACAACATCTGCCTCTTTACCTACTTTAATACTTCCCACTTTGTTGTCGATGTGTAATAGTTTAGCAGGATTCAATGTTACCAGCTTTAATGCTTCTTCCTCTGTTAATCCACCATACTTCACTGCTTTCGCTGCTTCTTGATTTAATCTTCTTCCCATCTCTGCATCGTCTGAATTAATAGCTGTGGTAATTCCCATTTGTGTGAGTAATGCAGCATTGTATGGGATCGCTTCTTTTACTTCCATTTTATAGGCCCACCAGTCGCTGAAAGTAGAGGCGCCAACACCATGTGCTTTCATTTTATCGGCTACTTTATATCCTTCTAGAATATGGGTGAATGTGTTGACTTTAAAGCCCATTGAGTCGGCCACATGCATCAACATGTTGATCTCCGATTGAACGTAAGAATGGCAAGTAATAAAACGTTTGCTATTGACGATCTCAGCGATTGTTTCTAATTCAAGATCTCTTCTGAAAGGCGCTGCTGCAGCTTTTGCTTTTGCTGATTGTGCAGCAAATGCTTTTTGTTTGGCATCGTATTCTTTCGCCTTTGTAAAGTAATCGTAATACACTTGTTCCACACCCATTCTCGATTGTGGGAAACGAACAGTATTCATATCGCCCCAATTGCTTTGTTTTACGTTTTCGCCCAAAGCAAATTTGATGAAGCCATCTGCTTTTTCGAATTTCATTTCTTCCGGTGATTTGCCCCAGCGTAATTTGATCATCGCTGATTGACCACCGATCGGATTGGCTGACCCATGTAATAATTGTGCTGATGTTACACCACCTGATAGTTGTCTGTAAATATTAATATCTTCGGAGTTGATCACATCACCAATTCTTACTTCTGCACTTGATGCTTGTGTTCCTTCATTCACGCCTCCACCAACAGCAATGTGTGAATGTTCGTCAATGATCCCCGCTGTTAAATGTTTACCGGTTCCATCGATCACTTTGGCAAATGCAAGCTTTGGTGCACCAATATCATCAGCGATACGAACAATTCTTCCTTCCGTCATATACACATCCTGATTCTTCAGTACTCCTTCTTTTTCATTGGTCCATACCGTTACATGTTTGATCAAAATAGCATCGTAACGGGTTTTGAAATCTGTCCAATATCTATCAAATCCAGTTTTGTCATTTAGTTTTTGCCCGTAAGCCGTGAATGGATAGATCACATCTCCGAATTTAGGCTCTTCGGTTTTCTTGGCAGTATCTTTTGCTGTGCCTGTAGCTACTTCTTTTACTTCCGCTTTGATAGGTGCGTTGTAAGTAGCATTCCAATCGATCCAGCTGCCATCCGGCAATTGTCCTTTACCAGTCATTTTAAGTGGTTCAGCACTCACATTTCCACTTAAACGTACGGTTCCGTTTGCATCTTTTGAAAAGAAGGAGATCGTTACATTGTTGCCTGTTAAACTAATGTTCACAGGTGTTTTGGCGGTGTCAGCCAAAAGTGTGGTTTTTAATTTTTCCAGCTCTCCATCCACTTTTAATTGGTACAGCACTCTGCTGTTACCATAGGTGAAATCATAATTCCCTCTGATGTCGATCGTGTTAAAGTCGTTTATTTTATAGCCATTCCCTTGTACCCAGTTTTCGTAGATCACTGTTTTTTCATTGAACAGATTGCCTGATGTGATGATGAAGTTGGCAAGCATTCCCGGTTTTAATGTTCCTACTTTATCCGAAATATTTAACATTTCGGCAGGAATGGTGGTTAATGATTTTAATGCTTGTTTTTCGCTTAATCCATATTCAATGGCTTTGCGTAGATTCTTCCAAAAATCTTTTTTCTCTTTCAGGTCGGATGTGGTGATCGCAAAAGGAATAAAATATTTTTCCAATGCAAACGGATTCACCGGAGCCATTTCCCAATGTTTTAATTCCGTTAATGAAACATTCTTTGCATCGTAAGCATCTTCCACATCATAAGCCATTGGATAATTTAAAGGGATGATGAATTTGCAATTGCTGGCTTTGATCTCGTCCAAACGCTGATATTCATTCCCACTTCCTTTGATGATGTATTTTACTTTGAATTCATCACCGATCTTATCAGCTCTCAAAGCATTTAATTTATCGGTGGTTTCGAATATTTGTGGTAAGGCTTGAATGCTGTTAAATGACTCTAATGAAATGTTGTATTCCTTTTTTGTTTTATCATTTTTGTACCATTCCGCATCCAGATAGGTTTGACGTAACAAAGCGATCGATCCCATTAAAGAAGAAGGGTAATCCTGTGTAGAACTTCCTTTGTCGAAGGAATACATGGCAGCAGCTTTATCCAAAAGCATTAAGCTGTTTTCTTTCCCATCTGCCAAACTTATCACTGCCCCCGATCCACGAACGATACCATCTTTTTGAAATGTTAAAGCGGTTCCAAATCCTAATTTTCTTAATTCTTCTGCTGCTTTGCTGTCGGCAACAAATAATTTATATGCTTCTATATCAGCCTTTACTGCCTGGTTCCAGCCGTATGCCCCTTTTATATTGCTATTCATTTGAACACCCCAGGTATTGCTTTTCTTTACTTCAGGCATTCCATAGGTGGTATACGCATCGATCAACGAAGGGTAGATCGATTTTCCTTTCAGGTCAACAATGATAGCTCCTTTCGGAATATTGATCTTAGTTCCTACTGCGGCTATCAATCCGTCTTTGATCACTAGCGTTCCGTTATCGTAGGTTTGCTCCGGATCAACAATGATCTTTGCATTTACAAAGGCATAGATGCTATGATTTGGATTGGAGGTTCCATTGTTTGGAAATGTTTCTTGTGCATTTGCTCCATATGTTACCATCAGGCAAATAAACACTTGAATTAATTTTTTCATAATTGTCATTTAATTTTATCGGGTATAGCAAAAATAGTGTTTTAAATCAACAAATTAATAAAACTTGATGAGCGGTTGTATAGCGGTATTTTTATTACTTTTGCCCTGATTAACTCTAAACCCAAAAATCATGTTCAAAGCAATATTTTATACCCATTTGGTAGCAGTAAATTTATTTCTGCTGATTTATCTTGTAAAGACCATCTTATTGGTTGCCAACAAAACGGAAGCGCTGGCTAAATTCACCAAGATCAATAAAGTGCCGGAAATGATCATCAGTACTTTGTTCTTGCTATCTGGGATCTATTTACTTACCCAAATTGGTACAACCACTTTGTTGATCATTAAGATCGTTATCGTAATGCTTTCCATTCCCGTGGCTATTATTGGTTTCAAGAAAAGCAACAAAGCATTGGCAGTTCTTTCCCTGGTAATGATCATTGCTGCTTATGGTTTGGCGGAGATGAACAAAAAGAAGATCGATAAACAAACGGTTGATGCTTCTGTAGCTAATACAGAGGATGCAAATTATGATGCGGTAAAACATGGTGAGTCGGTTTACACGGCTTATTGTCAAAGTTGTCATGGTGCCGGTGGTGCCAATGGTGCAGGTGGATTAGACTTGACAGTTACACAAACCGATCATGCAACAAAATTAGAACGTATTAAAAATGGCGCCAGCTCTATGCCCGGATTCAAAGATGTGTTGAATGAAAAGGAAATAGAAGCGGTTACTGCCTACGTAGAAAGTCTGAAAAAATAAATGTTTGATACCGGAAAAAAACAGGAGACTGCGGTTCTCGTTGGATTGATCAACAAGAGTCAGGATGATGAAAAGGTAACGGAATACCTGGATGAGTTGGAGTTTTTGGCCGACACTGCCGGTGCGAAGATCCTGAAACGTTTTACACAACGTCTGGAACATCCCGATTCCAGAACCTTTGTAGGTTCCGGTAAATTAAATGATATCCGTGTTTTTGTAAAAGAGAATGCTGTTGACATTGTCATATTTGACGATGAGTTAAGTCCTGCTCAGCAGCGTAACCTCGAAAAAGAGGTGAAAACCGATAAAGATCAAAAGGTGAAGGTGCTCGACCGTACCACACTTATCCTTGATATTTTTGCTGCCCGCGCACGTACAGCGCACGCTAAAACGCAAGTAGAACTGGCACAATACCAATACTTACTTCCACGATTGACTAAAATGTGGAGTCACCACGATAGGATCAAAGGGGGTATCGGTATGAAAGGTGCCGGTGAGAAAGAGATCGAAACCGACAGACGTATTGTTCGTGATCGAATTGCACTTTTGAAAGAACGTTTGGTGACCATCGATAAACAGATGGAAACACAACGCAAGAGCAGGGGAGAGCTGATCCGTGTAGCATTGGTGGGTTATACCAATGTGGGCAAATCTACTATCATGAACATGTTGAGTAAGAGCGAAGTGTTTGCCGAAAATAAATTGTTTGCAACGTTAGACACAACCGTTAGAAAAGTGGTGATCGAAAATCTTCCTTTTCTGCTTTCCGATACTGTAGGTTTCATCCGTAAATTGCCAACAACATTGGTAGAATCGTTTAAGTCTACTTTGGACGAAGTACGTGAAGCCGATATTTTAGTGCATGTGGTAGATATTTCACATGCCGGGTTTGAAGACCAGATCAATGTGGTGAATCAGACCTTGACCGATATTGGTGCGGGAGATAAACGGACCATTCTGGTGTTTAATAAGATCGATGCTTTTACGTTTGAAGAAAAAGAAGCCGATGATTTAACACCTATGACACGTAAAAATCTAAGTTTGGATCAACTGAAAAAATCATGGATGAATAATTTGAATTCTCCTTGTTTGTTTATTTCAGCAGCCAACAAACAAAATATCGAAGAGTTTAAAAAAGTGCTTTACGATAATATTAAAGAGCTACACGAAAAGCGTTATCCATATAATAAGTTCTTATACTAAATTATAGATCATGATCATCATCACAGGCATTACAGGCGGAATAGGCAATTACTTATACCATGCATTTAAAAATGCAGGAGAACATGTATTGGGAACCTATCATCAAAATATTCCTGCAGAAAAAAGATATGAAGATTGTCATGCACTTGATGTAACTAATTATCATGCTGTGGAGCAATTCATGGCGCATCATAAAAATGCCTTTGTGAATTTAACACTCATCAATTGTGCAGGTGTAACACACAGTTCGTTTGCACATAAAACAAATGTGGACGATTGGAATCATGTGATCAATGTAAATTTGAACGGTCCATTCAATATGATCCGTGCGGTGTTGCCAAGCATGCGTGAACAAAATTATGGACGTATCATTAATCTTTCTTCTATTGTTGGACAAACCGGTGTGATGGGAACAAGCGCCTATGCTGCATCTAAAGCAGGGTTAAATGGCATGATCAAAAGTATTTCATTGGAGAATGCTCAAAAAGGTGTGACGATCAATAATATCAATCTCGGTTATTTTAATGTAGGAATGATCAATACTGTTCCTGTTGAAATGCAGGACAAGATCAAAGATAAAATTGCTTACAAAGAGTTTGGTGATCCTCAGAATATTTTTAATACCATTCAATACATCCGTGATACACCTTATTTAACTGGTTCTTGTATCGACCTGAATGGTGGATTGGTTTAGATCAGTATGATTTTTTTGGTTAATCTATAGTACTTGCCATTCAAATTGGAGATTTCTAAGATATATAAACCTGCTTTGTAGTTTTTTATAGAAATTTCAATTTCTTTATTATTCATTTCTGTTTCTGTTACCAATTCTCCATTTGAATTAAAGATCTTAATTGCAAAACGGTTATTGTATTTGCAGTCATTAGTTATTTTTAAAAATTCTGTATTTATAAGATTATTTTCAAGCGTAAAGCAATTCTCTGTTTCACTATCCTGTTTATTAATACTAGTGTAGATGTATGGACACGAGGGATTTCCTGTGTATGAATAGTCGGAATTGAGTGTATCTCCTTGTACATAACAGTTTAAATAATGATAACCATTAATGTCATTTGTTATTGGGCCAAAAAAATCTGCATTAACCAATCCAACCATTTGATAATATTTGACGTTAATATCGCCCGAAATTAGATATCCATACTTATATGACCCATCAAAAAATATCGAGTCAATTCCGGTAACAACATTTATACTTGTTTGTGAGGGGAGTAGAAAGCAATTTTTTAGAGTGTCACCTATACTAATAGAAAAGTCATATAGTAAAGTATCGTAGTTTATCCCAAGACTGGGAATTTGACAATATACTTTCTTGTTAATGGTGTCATTTCTTAAATATGCAAAATTGAAATTGTGCGGGTAACATGAATTGAAACAACCTGGTCCATTTGCGCTATATAGGCATGTTTTACTTATAACTTGATATACTTTACTATTTATTAATGTATCCCTTTCAATTCGATAGTTATATTTTAAAATAATGCCTGAACAGTTAGGGTCAGTCGACATATATTCATAATTCCAATATGTACTGTCGTTAGAAAATGGGAAGTATGATTGCGCTATTGAATCTGATATACGAACTTGTATAACAGCAAGTAGAAGCAATATTTTTATTTTCCATCTCATGCCTAAATATTCATATTGTTATTTATTTTCCATCTTTTCTTTCAGCATAGCAATATCCTGTGCCAGCTGTTTGTTTTGTGATTGTAGTTTTGATACCACCACGGATAGATGCAATAAATAAATAAAGATGGCAAAGATCGCACCCGTAAAGATCAGATTGGGCGCTTCATATACACCTAACAGGTTGGCCATTATTTCCAGACCATCTCTCCAGAAAGAAAACAGGATCAACACAACAGTACATACGATCCATACGATAGAGTATTCTTCTCTCAATTTCCCTTTGATGATCAGTCGGACAATATAAAGCAGGAATAATAAACTGGTAGCAATTGCTATGATCTGAATTTTTGCCATTTTACTTTTTGAATTTGATACGTATAAATGTATAAAAAATTGCCAAGCTTACCTTGAACATATAATAGATAGAAGAAAAAGCACCTATTGAGGATACTCCTCCTTGTCGCTCTTTCATTTGC
This sequence comes from Bacteroidia bacterium, assembly GCA_016786925.1. Lineage (GTDB taxonomy): Bacteria > Bacteroidota > Bacteroidia > 2-12-FULL-35-15 > 2-12-FULL-35-15 > 2-12-FULL-35-15. The sequence goes on along the minus strand of JAEUTU010000043.1, from coordinate 68,574 downwards.
ACCTGTACCTCTCCGGTTTTAAAATGATTTAATGAATACAGAATGATAGCTTCAGGCTCAGGATATTCATCCGGATAATACTCATTCACCACTTCCAGTACTTTTCTGTTGATCAATCGGAAGCCCGATGTGCTATCGTTGATTGTCACGCCCACCAACAAACGGTTTAGCCATTTAAAATAATTGATCCCGAATCTTCGTAATGCGGATGACTGAAATCCTTCTTTTGAAATAAAACGCGAGCCGATCACCACATCATAATTGTGTTCTATCGCATGGTTAACCAGCTTGTGAATTTCAGAAGCGGGATGCTGACCATCACCATCTATCTGAATGGCGTAGTCAAAGCCATTTTCAAAGGCATATTTGAATCCTGTTTGTACTGCTCCGCCAATTCCTAAATTGATAGGCAAATTGAGTGCAATACAATTTAATTTGGAAATAACTTCGGAGGTGCTGTCTTTCGAACAATCATTCACCACCACTGCTGTAATAGAATATCCTGCAGGTAATGGTGCTGAGTTAATATCAGCAACAACAGCAGCAATTGCTTTCTCTTCATTGTAAGCCGGAACTACTGCTGCTATTCTTTTCATGTTACCTCTCCCCAACCCTCTCCAAAAGAGAGGGAGTGTTTACTAATTATCTTTTTGTGTATTAATTTTCCCTATTCCCTGTCACATTTTAAATTCGTAAATCCTCAATTTTCTAATCCTCCTTTTCATCATTCTTTCGCGTTCTTTGCGCTTAAGTTATTTTCCTCAAGCTGTTCTCGATACAGCTCGTTCCTCGCCACCTGTCTGCCGACAGGCAGGCTCGAACTGACATCTTAAATTCGTAATTCGCCTACTTCATTTATAATTTCTATCTCCAATCCTCATTTATCCATTCAATCAGAATGATCAGCGTTCCAACCTTCTTATTCGTAATTTCGCATCAATTCGTATTCGTAGCTCCTAAATTCGTAATTCGTATTTTTCGTATTAATTCGTAATTAGTAGATACTATAATAATCCTTCTTTGATCAGATCATGCAAATGGATAAATCCATGGTAATTGCCATTGTCGGTTACGATCAGTTGAGAGATGTTATGCTTTTCCAGCAACTGCATGGCATTTACGGCCAACTCTCCGGCATCGATCTGCTTTGGCGTTTTATTCATGATGTCTGATGCTTTGATCGCATTGATCGCATCCGCTTTTTCCAACATTCTACGGATATCACCATCGGTAATCACACCCACCAGTTTGTTATTCTCCACAACAGCTGTTGCACCTAATCGTTTAGAAGAGATCTCTACAATTACTGCTTTGATCGAATCATCGGGCTTTACTTGTGGCTTTTGATTTTGAATAGAAACATCACCTACTTTCAAATACAATTTTTTACCCAATGCTCCTCCCGGATGGTATTTTGCAAAGTCTTCACTCGTAAATTCTTTATAGTCCAATAAACAAACTGCCAATGCATCGCCCATAGCCAATTGAGCAGTGGTGCTCGATGTGGGTGCCAGGTTATTCGGACAAGCTTCTTTTTCTACTGTACAATTTAAAATATGATCGGCTTGTTGTGCTAAATAAGAATCAGTATTTCCAACCAGTGCTATCAATTTATTTCCGCCATTCTTTAATAAAGGAACAAGCACTTTTATTTCAGGTGTGTTTCCACTTTTGGAGATACAAATGATCACATCTTCTTTTTGGATCGTTCCTAAGTCGCCATGAATAGCATCGGCAGCATGCATAAAAATAGCAGGAGTGCCTGTTGAATTCATCGTGGCAACGATCTTTTGTGCAATGATGGCACTCTTACCAATTCCTGTTATCACCACTCTGCCTTTTGAGTTATGGATCAATTGCACACAAGCTGCAAAATCTTCATTGATGAAATTCTTCAAATTACTGATCGAATCTGCCTCAATATTTATGGTAGTTTTTGCAAGCTCAATTATTTTATCGATGGATTTATTCACTTCGTAGAATTTTTAATTTAAAGTAGAGAAATGTTTGAATTTGTAACAATTTTTTATTATATATTTACATTACGATTGATAAAAAGTAATATTTAGGGGTAAAATTAGTTTTTTCAATTGAAATAATATAATAATCAAAAAACTAAAAAAATTGATAAAAATGCTCGAAGTAGAAACATCACTTCACGATTGTTTACAAAAGTTTTTCGGATTCGATAGTTTTAAAGGCCAGCAAGAAGCAATTATTAGCAGCGTGCTGGAAGGGAAAGATACTTTTGTGATCATGCCTACCGGTGGTGGTAAATCATTATGTTACCAATTACCGGCTTTGGTGAGTGAAGGAACTGCAATTATTATTTCACCATTAATTGCATTGATGAAAAATCAGGTGGATGCATTACGTAATTTCGGTAATGAAGATGGTATCGCTCACTTTTTAAATTCATCTTTAACAAAGGCCGAAATAGCGAAAGTGAAACAGGATATCAAAGCAGGTAAAACTAAATTATTATATGTTGCACCTGAGAGTTTGACCAAAGAAGATAACGTTGCATTTTTTCACGAAATAAAGATCTCTTTCTTTGCGATTGACGAAGCACATTGTATCTCGGAATGGGGACATGATTTCCGTCCGGAATACCGCAGATTACGTCCGATCATCGAACAAATAGGTAAAGTACCTATCATTGCTTTAACAGCTACTGCTACTCCTAAAGTACAGCAGGATATTCAAAAGAACTTAGGAATGACGAAAGCCAATGTGTTCAAATCGTCATTCAACAGATCCAATTTGTATTATGAGGTTCGCCCGAAACAAAATGTGATCAAAGAAGTGATCAAATACATTAAATCGCAACAAGGTAAATCAGGTATTGTGTATTGTTTGAGCAGAAAGAAAGTAGAGGAGTTGGCTGAAACACTTCGTGTGAACGGCATCAAAGCATTGCCTTACCATGCAGGACTAGAAGCAAAAGAACGTGCAAAAACACAGGATGCTTTCCTTATGGAAGACATTGATGTGATCGTAGCAACCATCGCTTTTGGTATGGGTATCGATAAGCCGGATGTACGTTTTGTGATCCACCACGATATTCCTAAATCATTAGAAGGATACTACCAGGAAACAGGTCGTGCCGGACGTGATGGTGGCGAAGGAAATTGCGTTACATTCTACAGCTATGATGATATTGTGAAGTTGGAAAAATTCATGAAAGGGAAGCCTGTTGCTGAACAGGAGATCGGAAAACAATTATTGTTGGAGACCGTTTCGTATGCCGAAACATCCAGCTGCCGCAGAAAATTCTTATTACACTATTTCGGTGAAGAGTTTGATGAAGCAGGATGTGGTGGTATGTGCGACAATTGCCGCAACCCGAAACAAAAGTTTGAAGGCATGGATGATATTGCTTTGGCAATTGAAGCAGTGTTGGATGTGAAAGAGAAATTCAAGACCAAAGATGTGATCAATGTATTGTTAGGAAACATTACTTCTACCGTAAAAACATACAAACATAATGAATTGGAATGTTTTGGTAAAGGTGCTGAGGACGATAAAACAGAAAAATACTGGAATGCTGTTATCCGTCAGGCTTTGGTTTCCGGATTATTATCAAAAGATATTGAGAATTACGGTCTGTTAAAAGTGACCAAAGAAGGAAATAAATTTTTGGATGAACCATATTCAATGATGGTTACCAAAGATCATGATTACGAAGGAACAGAAAGTGATGATGATGATGAAGGTGGATCAGGCGGTGGAAATAAAGGTGGTTCCGGTGCCGATGAAGTATTGTTTGCTGCATTAAAAGATTTGCTAAAACAAACTGCACATAAATTAAAATTACCTCCATATGTTATTTTCCAGGAAGTATCATTAGAAGAGATGGCCATCCAGTATCCAATTAAAATGGATGAGTTGGTGAACATTACAGGAGTTGGACAAGGGAAAGCACAAAAATTCGGTAAGCCATTCATCGATCTTATTGCAAAATATGTAGAAGAGAATGAGATCGAGCGTCCGTTGGACATGGTAGTGAAATCCATTGTCAACAAATCCGGATTAAAGGTGTACATCATTCAAAGTATTGACAGAAAATTACCATTGGAAGATGTTGCTAAAGCAAAAGGATTAGCATTGAATGATTTGATCACTGAGATCGAAAGCATTGTACATTCAGGTACCAAGGTAAACATCAACTATTATTTGAATGATATCATGGATGAAGACAAGCAGGAAGAAGCTTTGGAATATTTCAAAGAATCGGAAAGTGATTCTATCAATGAAGCATTAAAAGAATTAGGTGAAGATGAATATACCGAAGAAGAAATGCGATTGATGCGTATTAAATTTCTAAGTGAGTTTGGAAATTAATAGCAAACAAATACTAAATAAAAAATCCCTGTTTCATTTCGAAACAGGGATTTTTATTTGTATCAATTAGTTGATTTATGCTAACACAGAACGTGAAATAACGATACGTTGTACTTCTGATGTTCCTTCGTAGATCTGAGTGATCTTTGCATCGCGCATCAAACGTTCTACATGGTATTCTTTCACAAAACCATATCCTCCGTGTATCTGCACTGCTTCTACTGTTGTCCACATAGCTGTTTCAGAAGCAAATACTTTTGCCATTGCACTTTCTTTATCAAAGTTCAAATGTTGATCTTTTAACCAGGCAGCTTTTAAACACAATAAACGTGCTGCTTCAATTTTAGTAGCCATATCTGCTAATTTGAAAGCAATGGCTTGGTGCTGGTTGATCGTTTTTCCGAATGCTTTACGTTCTTTTGAATAAGCCAATGCCAATTCATAAGCACCTGATGCAATTCCTAATGCTTGTGATGCAATACCAATACGTCCACCCGAAAGCACTTGCATTGCGAATTTGAATCCAAATCCTTCTTCACCAATACGGTTTGCTTTTGGAACTTTTACATCGGTAAACATCAATGAATGTGTATCTGATGCTCTGATACCCATTTTGTTTTCTTTTGGTCCTACCACAAATCCAGGCATCCCTTTTTCAACGATCAAGGCATTGATCCCTTTGTGTCCTTTTGCAACATCGGTTTGTGCAATCACCAAATAAACTGATGCTGAATTACCGTTAGTGATCCAGTTCTTAGTACCATTCAATAAATAGTGATCACCTTTGTCGATAGCAGTAGTTTTTTGAGATGTAGCATCCGAACCTGCCTCCGGCTCTGATAAACAGAATGCACCAATGATCTCACCTTTTGCCAAGGGCACTAAATATTTTTGTTTTTGTTCTTCTGTTCCGAATTTTTCCAATCCCCAGCATACCAATGAGTTGTTTACTGACATCACCACTGAGCAAGAAGCATCTACTTTAGAGATCTCTTCCATTGCCAATACGTATGATACAGCATCCATTCCGCCACCACCGTATTTCGGATCTACCATCATTCCCATGAAACCCAATTGTCCCATTTGTTTGATCTCTTCGGTAGGAAATTTTTGTTGTTCATCGCGTTCAATTACGCCCGGCTTTAAAACATCATTTGCAAAATCACGAGCCGCCTTTTGGATCATTAAGTGCTCTTCTGTTAAATCAAAAAACATTGTATGAATAATTTATGTGTTAATTTTATTTTACTTTTGGATGAAGGCAAATGTAACTTTTATAATCAAATTTTGCTAATGTTATGACAAATATCCTGCTACAAAAATATGATGTGATCGGTTTAATGTCGGGTACCTCACTTGATGGGCTGGATATTGCTTTTTGTCGATTTTCTGTTGATAATAAACAATGGAAATACGAAATTGTTTGTGCCGAAACCATTGAATATTCAGATGTCTGGAAACAGAAGCTATTATCGCTCGAAACAGCCGATGCGCTTACTTTTCAGCTGGTTCATGCCGAATACGGTCAGTTTATAGGCCGTTTGGTAGCTGATTTTATCATAAAAAATAGCATAAAACCCGATTTTGTGGCTTCCCATGGTCACACCATTTTTCACCAACCCGATAAAAAACTGACCGTTCAGGTGGGTTCGGGAGCTGCCATTGCTGCGAATTGTAAATTGCCCGTGGTATGTGATTTCAGAACGCTGGATGTTGCTTTGGGCGGACAAGGTGCTCCCTTGGTGCCCATTGGCGATCAACAATTGTTCGGGGAATATGATTTTTGTTTGAACCTGGGCGGATTTGCCAATATTTCCTATGATCATTTCGGAAAAAGGATCGCATTTGATATTTGTCCGGTAAATATTGTGTTGAATGCTTTTGCAGCCCGTTTCGGCAAAAAATATGACGATAAAGGCGAAATAGCCCGTAGCGGTCTGATCAGCAATTACCTGTTGAATGAATTCGATAATTTATCGCATTACCGCATTTTACCGCATACTCCCAAGTCATTAGGGAAGGAATGGGTGATCAATAATATTGATCCGCTTATTGAAAAGTATGAGTTGGAAGATACCGACTTCATGCGCACGTTTACAGAGCACATTGCTTTTCAGGTATCACGTGTGGTGAATGTAAAGCCCTATTCCAGAATGCTGGTAACAGGCGGTGGAACCCACAATGATTTTTTAATGGAGCGTATAAAAGCATTAAGTAAGGTGGAAATTGTGGTGGCCGATAATGATACCATTAATTTTAAAGAAGCATTGATCTTTGCCTTTTTAGGAGTATTGCGCTGGCGAGGAGAGGTAAACTGCTTGAAGAGTGTTACGGGAGCCCGGGAGGATAGCTCAGGAGGAAGTATTTATTCTCCGGCTTTATCTAGATAGGGTATAAATAAAAAGGCCTCCAAATTTGGAGGCCTTTTTTATGCTTATCGACTAAAAATTATCATCGTAAAAATCATCATCATCGTCATCATCATCGTCAAAACTGCTATCTAATCTAAGATCGTCATCCTCTAAATTAAAATCTTCATCGTCATCCTCGAGGGCGTTTTTCCAATTTTTTTTCTCTTTCTCTTTTAAGGGTTTAAGCTTAGTTGGCTTTCTTAATTCCCCCGAATCCTTCGACTTGTCTGTCTTTTTTGCAGGACTCTTTTTTAGATTGCTAAGTTTTTTCATTGTAAATGAAAATTTGTTTTACAAAATCAAATGGTTGTTTTTAATGATTAAAACTGTTTATATATACAAAACTCTGAAAAAATATTTTTGAAACAAAAAAATATTAGAAAAAAATTCAGCGTATGTTTACTTTTGCAAACCCAAGGTTTCTTGTTATTTATAATGATTATAAAATGGTAGAAAATATTTTACATCGTACATTTTTAGGAAACAGCATAGAAAGTTATTGCTGGTTTGCCGGGATTATTTTACTCGGACTAATATTCCAGCGGCTCCTTTCCAAATTGCTGACCTTGTTTGTATTTAAGGTTGTTCAGAAGTATTCTACGGAAGTTGGCTTTGAAAAGTTATTGGCATTGACAAAAAAACCAATGCGACTGCTCATTCTTTTGATCACATTCTATATTGCTTTCGATAGGCTTGATTTCCCGGTTGAGTGGAAGATCGGGTCGGTAGAACACTTTGGATTGCGCATGGTTATTTTACGGGCATTTCAAGTAGGGATCGCTATTTCTATCACATGGATCATTCTTCGTATTGTCGACTTTTTTGGTTTGATCTTAATGCACAGGGCTTCATTAACCGAATCAAAAACGGATGACCAATTGGTGCCATTTATCAAAGAAGCCATTAAAGTGATCGTTGTGATCTTATCGATCTTCTTTACATTGGGAGCTGTTTTCAAATTAAACATCGCCTCTTTGATTGCCGGTTTGGGAATTGGAGGTTTGGCCATCGCCTTAGCTGCTAAAGAATCACTCGAGAATTTATTGGGCTCCTTTACCATCTTTTTAGATAAACCTTTTGTGATCGGTGATCTGATCCGGATCGGTTCACTCGAAGGACATGTGGAAAAGATCGGTTTCAGAAGTACGCGCATCCGTACCCTGGAAAAAAGTTATGTAACGGTTCCTAATAAAAAACTGGTTGATTCCGAATTGGACAATCTATCCTTACGCATTCAACGCAGAGCAAAATTTGATGTTGGTTTAACCTATGATACTCCTTCCGAAAAAATTAAATTGATCGTTGCCGACATACAAAAGTATATCGAAAATCATTCTCATATCTTAAAAGAAGAGACCCGTGTTCGTTTGAATGAATTCGGTTCAAGCTCCATCAATATTATGGTGCTATATTTTGTAGATACGCTGGAATACGATGTGTATCTCGATGTACGCGAAGAGATCAATTACAAGATCATTGAGATCGTGAATGCACATGGAAGCAGTTTTGCTTACCCGACAACAACAGTTTTGGTAAAAAAATAGATACGCATACAATAAACGTATTTTGTTTGGCGTTATAATATCAAAACCGCATAAAGCATCCCCTACAATTACCTTTACGAATTAATGGCATTAAGTACAAAAATGGAATAAACTGTTTTTGATTCCCCTGCTTAATTTGGTTTTAGTAAATGAAAATTTTTGCTTTTCATTTATGGAATACAAAACGATCAAGCATCTTTTAATCAAAACCAAGTTTAACCATTTAAAATTTTAGCCATGAACTTCAGCAACAACTCCGAGAAATTCAACGATCTCATATTTGAGAACAAGAATAAAAACTATGGCGCTTATGCCATCAGAAGATCACAAAGCGACAATTTATTAATTGCCATGTTTTCTTCTTTATCGTTCTTTGCTTTAATAGCCTTTGGTGCTTATTGGTTTTCCAACCGGAGCGAAAAAATCGAAATTGCCACAATGGGAAACATCATTCCTGATGTTTTTGATATGGGAACAGTAATCGATGTGACACCCGATAAGAAAGTGGAACCCATAAAAACACCTGATAAGCCCGAACCTCCAAAATCTTTTTCAGGACAAATGGTAGCATCTGATGATAAGGATAAGACACTTGATAGAACGACTGATCAATTGTTGATCAGAAAAGATGCGAATCCGGATGGGGTGGATAGCACCGAAAAGAAAACAGATATTCCTACCATTTTTGTGAAAAAGCCTCTAGAACCGGAAAAAATTGAGTTGGTTGTTCAGCAAATGCCTGAGATGGAAGGAATGGCTCAGTTTATAGCGAACAATTTAGTTTATCCGTATATCGCTAAGGAAAATGGGACAACAGGAACAGTTTATTTAACCTTTGTTGTAGAAAAGGATGGCGCTATTTCCGATGTAAAAATTTTAAAAGGAATTGGTGATGGTTGTGAGCAGGAGGCGATGAGAGTGGTGAAGATGATGCCGAAATGGAAGCCAGGCATCAATCATGGAAACCCGGTACGTGTGCAATGTAATTTGCCTGTTAAGTTCAAACTAAAATAAACATTACAGTGTTTATAAGTTCATCCAAGTAGCACAAAAACAGCATAAGCATCACTTAATTTAGCAATCGCAATCCAGCGATTGCTTTTTTACATATATAAAAACAAAAAACAATATACATGCTTAATTCTGTTTTGATTCAAATGGTGGTGAGTGGTACGAATACCGCCACACAAGTAGTTGATAGTGCAGCCACCGTTGCTGCTCAAGTTCCTGCTACTGCAGTAACCTTACCTCCTCCGGCTCAGGAAGCAACACTTTCGGTATTTGACCTGGTGATGAAAGGTGGTTTTATCATGATCCCGATGGCGATCCTATTGTTATTGACCATTTTCTATTTCTTCGAACGTTTGATGGTGATCAGTAAGCTATCAAAAATGGATAAGAATTTTATGAATAACATCAAAGATTATATTCATAATGGAAACATAGATGCTGCAAAAGCATTGTGTAAAAATACAACTGCACCTGCAGCACGAATGGTAGAAAAAGGTTTGAGTCGCTTGGGTAAGCCGATCAAAGAAATTGAAGAGGCTATGGAAAGTGTTGGTAAACTGGAGATCAACCGCATGGAGAAGAATTTGAATGTATTGAGTTTGATCGGACGTATTGCACCTATCTTTGGTTTTATCGGAACAATTGCGGGGGTTATCAAAATTTTCTATGATATATCCTTAACTGACAATATTAGCATTGGTGTTATTTCTACCGGTTTGTATCAAAAAATGATCACCAGCGCAACCGGTTTGGTGATCGGATTATTGGCGTTCATTTTCTATTATATCTTAAATACGATGCTCGATAGAACCATCAATAAAATGGAAACAGCATCGGTTGAATTTATGGACATTTTACACGGTCCGGGTAAATAATAAAGATCAATTATTACTAAATCTTGTAAAATGAAATTAAAACGCAGACATAGAGAAGGAGCCGAAGTGAGTACAGAATCATTGAATGATATCATGTTCTTCTTGCTTTTATTCTTCCTCATCATATCCACCTTGGCCAATCCGAGTGTGTTAAAATTGACCTTACCGAATTCAAAGTCGGCACAACAAATGAATTTGCAGCAAGTAACGGTCGACATCAGTGCTGATCATGAATATGCGGTGAATAAAACCAAGATCCCGTTTGCCGATCTGGAAAATGCCATCAGAATTGAAGTAGAACGTACACAATCTCCAACAGTAGTTTTGCGTTTAGATAATTCACTTACCGTTCAGGATCTGGCGGATGTGATGCAAATAGGTTATAAGTTGGGTGTAAAAATGGTATTAGCAACCAAGTCAACAGAAAAGTAAAATGGATACTACATTAGAAAATAGAAGTAAGTTACAGGCGATGGGCTTTTCAGCGCTTATTTTCGGCTTGCTATTATTGTTCATTTTCTTTTGGAAGATCATTACTCCTATTCCTCCATTTGAAATTAAACCTGTTCCTGAAATTGAGATCGGTTTAGGCATGGAAGGATTAGGAAATACGAATGCAGGTGGAAGCGGACAGAATGATGATGATATTGCAACGAGCGAGGAAGCTGCCGTTGCGCCTGCTGTTACGAATAATTCACCGAACATCATTACGGATGATACAGAAGCAAGTGCTGTTGTGAAAACGAATCCGAATAATAAGAATGATGCAAAAACAGATGCAAATCCTGTAGAAGAACCAAAACCGAATACCGAATTATTAAATGCATTAGCTGCATTGAAAAATAAGAATAAACACGATGGAAAAGGAGAGGGTGATGGTAATACAGGTGGTTCCGGCAGTGGCTCACAAAAAGGTGTTGGCGATGGTGATGGAACGGGTCATGGTAATAATACTCCCGGTTATAATGGTGGTGGCGGTTACGATCTGAAGGGACGTATGCTCGTGAAAAAGCCCGAAAAAATGACTGATTCAGAAGAAGAAGGAATTGTAGTAGTAGAGATCATTGTTAACGAAGCAGGAAAAGTGATCAAAGCAACTCCAGGTATGAGAGGTTCTACAACTACGAGTTCTAATCTATATGCAAAAGCCCGCCAGGCAGCTATGAGTGTAAAATTCAATGCAAGTCCGGAAGGTATTACCGAGCAACGCGGTACCTACACCTTTAAATTTACTTTAGAATAATTTTTTTATCTCTTCCATTTGCTCTATGTGTCTGTTTGTATGAGCGATCAAGAAGTGTATCCAATCCGTTTTGGTCATTTCACCCAAACGAGGATGTTTCACGGTTTGTGTCTCTTTTGAAATATCCTGTTCCTTTAAATGGGCTTGTATCTTATCCAAAATGATCTGCAAGCTTTGTGTGGCTTCTGATAATGATTTAAAACGTCCGGTAGGACTTACAAAATCAGGAGCAGGCACTTTAAACTCTTTGCGTTTGTTGACAAGGATATGATGTAATTTGTCAGCACCGATCAACTCTGTTTTATCATTGCTGATCTCCTGATTGGGACCCACAGTCAATGTCTTGGATACGCCTACATCCACTAAAAAAATATGTTCTAAACATTCTAAAATGCTCCAGCTATCGGCTGCGGGTTTGAACGTTGCATTGGTTTCTGAAACATCTTTTATAGATGCCAATAGCAATTCCGCATTGGCTTTTATTTTTTCCTGTAGGTTCATATTTTATTTTTTGTGTACATATTGTTGATCACAGAAAGTACAATGTACAAGAAGATGATAAATGGAATAGCAATGAATTGAAGTAATGCCAACAAAAGCACAGAAATGATCAAAAAGGAGAAACGGAGTTTATTATCTGCCCAGCCAAAATTTTTGAATTTAAGTGCAAATAAAGGGAGCTCGGCAACCAGTAGGTATGACATAAGTATGCTCAAACCTAATAAGAAATGAACATTGGTGATAATTGTATTAAAGTCGAATCCAAACAAAGTAGATTGGAAAGCTTGTATAAGAGGAAGAGAACAAATAAGTATGCTGTTAGCCGGAGTAGGAACACCAATAAATGAAGTTGTTTGGCGTGTGTCAATATTGAATTTAGCTAATCGTAAAGCAGAAAATATGGTGATTAGGAAAGGGATGAATGCAATGTATGGATAGTATTTGGTAAGATGTGTATTTAATTCCGGATCAAATGTAGAATCATGTATATTCATTCCCCACCAAGCCTGTCCAACAAGTTGAAACATGACTACGCCCGGCACCACACCAAATGTTACCATGTCGGCCAATGAATCGAGTTGTTTGCCCAATTCTCCACTTACTTTTAAGATACGGGCAGCAAAGCCATCAAAAAAATCGAGTACAGCAGCAATACCTACAAGGTAAGCACTGGCTATCAGATTGCCGTTGAATGCACTAACAATTGCTAAGCAACCGCAAAACAAGTTGCCGCAAGTGATAGCATTAGGGATATGTTTTTTTATGTTCATTGTTCGAGAGCGCTAAAATACTGCTTTAATTTTAAAAATCGTTTTTCGTATAACTCAAAACTAACAATGGATAAAATGATCGTTAAGGATAAACTGATGAGGGGGTAGAATAAAAAGACATCCCATAGATTATCTTTGTGTCCTGCAGCCTCCATTGTTTTTAGAATGATGGTTATAGCCACCCCATGCCAGCAATATAAGCCAAAACTGATCTTTCCAAGATAATTGATGAACCTGTATTTTCCAATGTTAAACAGGGGTTTTTCGATACAGGTGTTTTCAAAAATGACAAGTCCAAAGAGTACAGATAAAAATATGTGTTTCAGATGATCCATCGGTCCGGTAAAAAGTGGCTTATAAAACACGAGCACTAAAAGCAATACGATGTAAACGAGTATCCATCTGGTTTTTGTCCACATTCTTAAGCTTGAAAAGAGATTGTTTTGTTCAATGCTCAGTCGTGCAAAAAATGCCCCGATCACAAAATTGGGAATGTAGTTGATGGTATCGTAAAAAGCAGGAAATGTAGGACTTCCTAAAAATATTTTAATAATCAGAAAACTGACAATAAAAATAATACTAATGATCGTGAGGTGTTTTTTGAAATACTTCAAAAGAAATCCCCAGACCAGATAAAATTGTTCCTCAACAGCAATGAACCATAAGAATAAAAGAAAGAATAAAAAATGTTCGTTGATGTATCCCGCATAATAATTGGTAGTAAAGCTGATCATCCAAAAAGCAGGTGGAAGTTGAGGTGTTGCATATCCCGTGAAATGACATATAAAAGGAATAGCAATGTAAGCGATGGCGAGTATTAAAAAGTAAAGTGGCCATATTCTTAAAATTCTGCGCATGTAAAAATTTTTCAGATTAAAACCATCAAAGAGTTTATATTCTTTTAAGATCAGCCAAGTAATGAGAAAGCTGGATAGGACAGAGAAAAAATCCAGTCCAACAGCAGAAACGCTAAAATAGTCCTTTCTCCAACTCTTTAAAAACTCCTGTTCAATAGACCGGTCATTGGTAAAAAAGCCATGACGAAAGAATATAAAGCCAAAGCAGATCAGACGGAGTGCATCGAGATGATTAAAATATTTGATCTTAATAGGATTCAAAATCTGCTTAATTCATTAAAGTGTCTATACAAAGTTATTTTTAATTACATTTAAAATGTAATTCAGGTATATGTTTTTTCAAGTACTTATTACTTTCGTTTTTATAGCACTATTCTCAGTGCTGATATGGAGATCCTCTTTTTTTAAAATGGAAGGAGTTTCTAAGATCTATTTTTTATCGGTCTTCAATTTAAAAGTATGCATTGGTATTTTCGGTTGGATGTTGTATGTCAGATATTATCCGTCCAATGATGCTATTGGTTTTTTTCATGATGGAGAGTTGCTGTACGATCTTTTTTTTACTGACAAGAAAGCTTTTTTTGATTTGTTTTTCGGATCAGATGCCACACATCCCGCTTTGTCCGGTATGATGGCATGGAATGATGGGTATATGGATTTTGTTGTAAATGATTCCAGAACGATCGTACGGTTAAATGCGCTCATCCGTTTTTTCTCTTTTGGAGTATTTCATGTACATACAATTGTTTTTTGCTTTATATCATTATTAGGGTTGACTTATATCTATAAAGCAGCTTTATCTAAAGTTAAAGTGAATGGTAAGATATTATTTGCAATCATTTTTTTAGCACCATCTATTTTATTTTGGAGTTCTTTAGTGCTTAAAGAAGCACTTGTTTTTTTAGCAATAGGCATGTTGCTTTATTATACGGAATTCGGAATGCGATCCGGTTATTCTAAGAAAACACTGTTTTATTCGGTTTTAAGTATTTTCTTGCTCCTGCTAATAAAATCACATCTTCTACTGGTGTTCTTGCCATTTTTATTGATCAATGCAATGATCGTGAAATTTAAATGGAAAAGCGCCCTGAAAGTATATGCTATATTTTGTGGTTCTATAATTATTTTGATCATTGGGCTGCATTTTATTAATCCGAAGCATGATCCAATTCAAATATTACAGCAAAAGCAGATGTTATTTATAAAGCAATCCAGGGGTGGTATTTATCTTTTTGCTTCGGGCTATCATATATATGTTGATCAAGCAAATCGAGACAATGCTTTGAATTATGTGAATGATTCTACTTGCCGTCTGAAGCCGGGATACACTTATAAAAAGTTTATTTTGAATACGAAAGACACCTTGTCTGTTGTGCCCCAAGATTACAGTTTAGATTACAAGATCGTATACGATTCGAGTCCGGCAGGTAGCTATGTTCAGGGTGATCAATTGGACGGCAGTTTAAGTCAATTTTTATTGTTGATCCCTAAAAAGATCGTGTCGGTGTTTTTGCTGACAGATGCCTATAAACAATCGGGATGGTTAATTTGTTTGGCCATATTGGAAAGCAGTTTTTATTTGCTTGGGCTAATATTCGTGATTCGTTTTGGTCGCATAAGAAAGGATCAGCTAGTTTTAGTGCTTTTTATGATGGCAGTTATCTGTTCTTTGTACACATTGGTTGGTTTTACAAGTCCGGTTGTTGGTGCAATTGTCCGCTATAAGGTAGTTGTGGCACCCCTTGTAGGTTTTTTATTGCTGATCATTTTTGATCCCGGAAAATGGAACTCTTTCAGGAATAAGCAGAGCCTTAAAAAAAAGGGTTAAGGGCAATAATTTCGCCTTTAAATCGTTTCCAAAAGGCTTGTATTTCAAGCCAAATTAGTTTAATTTTATACCAATTATGACCAGATCGATCGTATCCTTATTGGTGGGATTTTTAGGTAGCATTTCTTTAGTTAATGCACAAGCACCAAAATATAGTAATGAATTTTTGAACCTAGGTGTTGGTGCAAGAGCATTGGGGATGTCCAATTCATATGTTGTTTCCGCAAATGACGTAACTGCAGGTTATTGGAATCCGGCAGGATTACTTGGTATTGGTAATCAGCATCAAGTGGCGTTGATGCACAGTGAGTATTTTGCCGGAATTGCAAAATATGATTACGGTGCTTATGCACAGCGATTAGATAGCAGTAGTGTGTTAGGAGTAAGTGTGATCCGTTTTGGAGTTGATGATATTCCGAATACAACCGAATTAATTGATGCCAATGGGAATGTGGATTATAGCAGAATAACGACTTTCTCGGCAGTAGACTGGGGTTTTATTGTTTCTTATGCAAAACAGATGAAGATTCCCGGATTAAGAGTGGGAGCCAATGCGAAGATCATCAGACGAAAAGTAGGTGACTTTGCAGGAGCCTGGGGATTTGGGTTAGATCTGGGAGCTCAATACGATTATAAAAAGTGGAAGTTTGGTGCCATGGCTCGTGATATCACTACCACCTTCAATGCTTGGAGTTTTAATCTTTCCGATGAAATGAAAGCAACCTTCATTGCTACAGGTAATGAGATTCCTGATAATTCGGTTGAGATTACACTTCCAAAATTATTGTTAGGTGCTGCCAGAAAATTTGATTTCAATCAAAAGTTTTCATTGTTATCAGAAATTAATCTGGATGCAACATTTGATGGAAAAAGAAATGTGTTGATCAAGAGCAAGGCTGTTAGTTTTGATCCTCATTTGGGTCTGGAAGCGTCCTACATGAACATGGTATTTTTGCGTGCCGGTATTGGTAATTATCAATCGTATACCGATGCAGTAGGAGGTAAAGTAAGAACGTTTCAGCCCAACATTGGTGTTGGTGTAAGAATAAAATCGGTAACCATTGATTATGCGTTAACAGACATTGGTGACCAATCAGTGGCATTGTACTCCAATGTGTTTTCAATAAAAGTGGATATCAACAAAAAGACTAAATGATAAAACGACTACTCCTATTAAGTCTTTTATTTTTTGTTTTTATTGTCGCAAAGGCTCAACCTTATGGCAATGAATGGATCAACTATTCTCAAAAGTACTACAAGATAAAAGTTGCACAGACAGGAGTGTATAGAGTGGATTCTCTTACATTGGCAAATGCCGGAATAGATCTTTCCACAATTGATCCCCGTAATTTTCAATTGTTTCATGATGGCGTGGAGCAATATGTTTTTGTGAAAGGAGAGTCGGATGGCGTTCTGAATGCTACCGATCATATCGAATTTTATGGCGAAAGAAATGATGGGAAGGGTGATACAACATTATATGTCAATAGTGCTTTTGTCCCTAATCCATATTACAGTTTAATAAATGATACAGCTGTTTATTATTTAACCTGGAATGCATCTCTTTCCAACAGGCGATTTCAAATCGAGACAGATACTGCTTTTAGTACATTCACTCCTGATAATTATTTCTTTAAAGAAGAGATAGAGTCTTTTCAAAATGCTTATTATGAAGGTGAAACAGATGTTGTGGGTGGGACTGATTCCAGATATACCAAGTCGGAAGGGTGGTTTGATAATCAAGTGTTTACTTTAGGAGGTAGTGTTAGTTATACATCATTATTAAATACTTCCAATGCCTATACTGCAGGCCCATCTGCTCTTATTACTTCAGTTGTTGTGGGAGCCTCCAAAGCGAGTAATCTGATCAGTCAAAATTTACCTGACCATCATTTAAAGATCGATTTCAGAGGTTCATCCGGATCGTTTGCAACAATGGTAGATACACTTTTCAAAGGGTATGAAGCCAATCGTTTTAATGTTGCAATCCCTGCTTCTTCTCTTGGAAATACGTTCACCGATTTTTTATATACAAGTGTTGCTGATACCAACTTTGTGTCAAACAGAACAGTTGTATCTTACATCAAGATCAGGTATCCACATACGTTTGATCTAGAAGGGAAGCAGGAGTTTGATCTATTCCAGCCGGATAATACCCTGCAGTCGAAATCGTTTTTGAATATCCAGAATTTTAATGGTACATCCGGAACGACAATTTACGATCTGACAAACAATAAAAGGATTCCGGTAGTTTTTGATGGTATTAACTATAAAGCATTGGTTCCCAATTCAGGTCAGGAAAAACATTGTTATGTGTTTTCGGAAACAACTAGCCGAAATGTAAACACACTTGCACCGGTTACAACTACAGGCTTTTTTACTGATTATTCACTTCAGTCTGTCGACTCTGCTTATGTGATCATTTCACATAAAGACCTAATGACCGAAGCTAATTTATATAAACAATACCGGACCTCTCCTGCAGGTGGATCATACCATGTTGTGTTGGCTGATATTGATGAATTATATGATCAATTTGCATTTGGGGTGGTAAAAAGTCCGCTTTCAATTAAACGCTTTACAGAGTATTTGGCAGATATTTATCCAAGTTCTCCACAGAATTTGTTTGTCATCGGCAAGTCGATACACTTGTCTGATTGCAGAAAAAACACTTCGAATTACAACTTAAATCTTGTTCCTTCTTTCGGAAACCCTTCCAGTGATAATCTATTGACAGAAGGGATCAATGGAACACAAATGTTTCCATTTGTTCCTGTTGGACGATTAGCAGCAAGAAATATAACAGATGTTGCTACGTATCTGGATAAAGTTCAAGATTATGAAAGCGCAAGCCCCGATGAATGGATGAAGTATGGATTGCACTTTGGTGGAGGCGGTGGTTTGGCAGAGCAACAACAATTACGTTCTTATTTGGATGGCTATAAAGCGATTTTTCAGGATTCATTGTATGGTGGAACTGTTATAAAAGAGTTTTGGAAGACAAGTACAGCACCTATTCAAATCAATATTGCAGATACACTAGAGGATCTTATTAATAACGGGGTTTCTTTTTTAAACTTTTTCGGTCATGCATCAGCCAATAGTTTTGATCAAAGCATTGATCAGATCACTTCTTTTAATCCTATTCAAGGGCGATATCCTTTTATGCTTTCTAATGCATGTTATTCCGGTGATATACATGCAGCATCCGTATCTTCTTCTGAAGAATATGTGTTGGTACAAAATAAAGGACTGATAGGTTTTTTGGGTTCTATTAAGTTAGGTGTTCCATATGCATTGAATACATTCTCTTCTGAATTTTATCGTCAATTTTCATTACTGAATTATGGTAACGGTGTAGGAAGTTCTATCAAGAATACGATCGCAGCTATTCAACCCAATGCAAGTGTTGATCCACTCGTGCGTTCTACTTGTTATGAAATGACATTGCATGGTGATCCTGCTATCAAGCTAAATGCTCACCGATCACCTGATTTTAAAATTTCAAATTCCGATGTAAGCGTTGATCTAACTGCTCAAATAGATTCTTTTACTGTATATGTGATTCGAACAAATGTTGGAAGAACATCCGATGACTCCGTATTTACGGAGATCATACATACACTGCCGAATGGGGATACGCTTTCGTATTTTTTGAGAGATGTACAGCCAAAATTTAAAGACACTGTATTGTTTAAGATTTGGATCGATCCGGCAAGAACCATTGGTTTGAATATGATCAAAGTTAGATTGGACGCCTACAGTGAGGTGGAAGAGTTAAATGAATTTAATAATGAAACAACATCTGATCTGGAGTTTCAAATTGATGGAGGCTTGATTGCGCCTGTTTATCCATACGAATTTGCAATAGTTCCAACCGATACTATTACATTAAAAGCGTCAACACTTAATGTTTTTGCACCATCACGAACCTATGTGTTTCAAGTGGATACGGCCGATACATTTAACAGTCCGTTTTTGAAAGATACAACGATCAATAGTATTGGTGGTGTGGTTTCATGGAAACTTCCTTTTACATTTTCTGATAGTACAGTGTATTATTGGAGAGTCAGTCCTGATTCTGTTTCGGTTTCCAGTGGATACATTTGGAGAGAAAGTTCATTTCAATACATTATCGGGAAAAAAGGCTGGGGGCAAGCACATTTTTTCCAATACAAAAACGATCAAACGAGATATGTTAAATTCAATCGTCCTGATAGAAGATTTGATTTTGTAAATGACGTAAAAGATATTTATTGTATAGATGGTATTTATCCTTATTATAATTGGACTGATATTCAATGGAAGTTAAATGGAATTCAAAAAACATATTGGACCTGTATTCAATTGAATTCGGGATTCAATTTTGTTGTATTCGATCCTGTGTCGGGAGAAAATTGGACAAGCCCATTGCCATCTACCGGTAATTGCTCTTCCTGTAACAATGGAATTTACAATAATGCACATTGCAGAACCTATGATATGAATACGTTTGATTTTATGGATATAGATTCTGTTCAACGATCTCATATCACTAATTTTATAAATAATGATATTCCGAATGGACATTATGTAATGGCATATTCTTTTAATCATACAAAATTTAATCAGTATGAAAATTCATTGTATTCAGCATTTGAAAGTTTAGGAAGTGGAAGTATCCGAACGATTTCTCCTTCACGCCCCTACATTATTTTTGGTAGAAAGGGAGCACCAATTGGAAGTGCAAGTGAGGTGATCGGAGATTCAATGCAAGCTGTGATTGAGTTCGATACTTCACTCGTTACTAACTGGAACGAAGGATTCATTGCATCGCCAGTTATAGGTCCTGCCAGTCAGTGGGGCTCATTTCATTGGAGACAGCACACGGTTGACGGTGTAGCAACAGATGACAGTGTAGTAGTTAGGTTAATTGGTATAAAGAGTGATGGAACAGAAAATACCCTTGCTAATTTTGTGAAAGACAGTACGGATATTTTAAGTTTAAGTACGTATGTGAATGCAGCAATCTATCCGAATATCCGTTTAGTAGCTTTTATGAAAGATGATAGTTTGCACACGCCACCTCAAATGGATCGTTGGCAGGTGATCTATTCTCCGGTTCCGGAAGCTGCATTAAATCCTCCATTAGGCTATGCGATCAACGATACCGTCTTTCAGGAAGGCGATGTTCTAAAGATTAATTTACCTATCCAGAATATTGGAGAGATTGCCTTTACTGATAGTTTATTGGTAAGTTATTGGGTTGAAGATGCCAATAAGGTGAATCATCCTTTGCCGGATAAGTTGAAGAAAAATTTATTTGCACCTAATGAAGTGATCATCGATTCAATTGTTTTAAATACAGAAGGATTCCGAGGGAATAATTCTCTATGGGTGGAAGTGAATCCGATCAACAAAAGTAGGTCGCAATTAGAACAATATCATTTTAATAATATCGTACGAATTCCATTCTCTACAACTGTAGATCGTATCAATCCATTACTGGATGTGACTTTTGATGGGATACATATTTTGAATAATGATATCGTTTCATCCAGACCAAATGTATTGATCCAGTTAAAAGATGAGAATCAGTTTTTAGCATTAAATGATACCAGCGATTTTAAAGTGTTTATTCAAGCCCCGGGTTCATCTGTTGCTGAACGGATCTATTTTGGTTCTACCATGACTTTTACTCCTGCTATGCTACCCAATAATAGTTGTAAGATCAATTATACTCCATCATTAATTGCTGATGGAACGTATCAGTTGATCGTTCAGGCAAAAGACAAATCAGATAATCAGTCCGGACTGATCGACTATAAGATCAATTTCGAGGTAATAAATAAAGCCACGATCACAGAAGTGATGAATTATCCGAATCCATTTAGCACTTCCACCAAATTCGTATTCACCTTAACAGGATCGGAAGTGCCAACAACATTTAAGATACAGATCATGACCATTTCCGGTAAGGTTGTTAAGGAAATTTTTCAGGATGAATTAGGTCCTTTGCATGTAGGAAGAAATATTACTCAGTATGCGTGGGATGGAAAAGATGAGTTTGGTGATCAGCTCGCAAATGGGGTGTATTTATATCGTGTAATAACGAAGATGAATGGTGAAGACATGGAAAAGCGCGAAACCGATGCTGACCAATATTTCAAAAAGGGCTGGGGTAAAATGTATTTGATGCGATAATGGGAAAGTACTCGTTTGTTTTTTTTCTTTTTATTTCTACTACTCTGTTTTCTCAATCTAAATTTTCTAGACTCTCGGCTCCTGAAAAAAGATGGGTCTTGCTTCATCCATTTGTTGCCAAAAAAGCTTTTAAAATTACTCAACGTGTAATGAATGATGTTGATTCATTAAAAAATACGGGAACCATAGGAAAAGATAATAATGGAGGAAAGTTAGATGCTTTCAAACATGCCTATTGGATGATAAGTCTAAGTTTTTCTATCGGTAAAAAGAAAGCATTGAAATTGGGTATAGCACACGAGAAAGGAAATTATATCCAATGGAAAAAAAAGTTGTTGGAGGATTCTTTACTTCCCGATTCTATTAGCTCTGAAATGGATAAAAAAAATAATGCCATAGGAGTTCAATTGTCTAAAGAATGCAAACATCTTCATTTTAAGGGAGAGATATTCGATATAGTGATGAATGCCTTAAAGACGGGGCGACTGGTGATAATAAAGAAAGATGATAAAGGGAATTATTTGACTTGTGATGGAGTAGTATTAAGTATGTCTGATTGGAAAGGGAAGTGGAGTATTCCAAAGTGTATTGTGCCCTCATCTTTCTAAATTATCTAATCAACCTTTACCCCTTTTTTATAATTCTGCTCCATCATCACTTTTCCTTTATTATCATAATAGGTCCATTTTCCATGTGGCTTACTTTCTATGATCCCGTTTTTACCTTTGATCAAAATGTAGGAAGTGGTGCTTTTTAGTGTTCCGTTTTCATGCCATGATTTGCATTCACCGCTTAACTTCCCTTCTTTGTAGTTTTGTTCCATGGATTTTACTCCAAAATAGTAATAGTAAGACCATAAGCCATCCGGTTTTTCATCCTTGTAATTTCCCTCACTATCTTTCATTTCCTTAGGTGTCCATACTACCCAGTGGCCATTCTTTTTTCCTTCTTTGTACGATCCTTCTTCTTTCAGCTTCCCATTGTCATGATAAAATTTCCAGTCACCATCTTTCAATCCTTCTTTATAATATCCTTCATAGTTGGGAAGTTTATTAGGTAACCAGCCCTTCCATGAACCGTGCATCAATCCTGCTTTAAAATTCCCTTCATCTTTCATTACTCCGTTATCGAACCATGACAACCAGGTGCCCTCTTCTTTACCAGCAACATATTTACCTTCCTGTAATTTTTGTCCGTTTTCAAACCAAACTGTCCAAATACCTTCTTTTTTACCTTCTTTGAAATTTCCTTGTTTCCATTTTGACCCATCACGATACCAATAGGTCCAGGTACTATCTTGAAGATCGTTCTTATAAAATCCTTCTGATTCTTTTTTCCCGTCAACAAACCAGTACATCCATTTTTCGCTTCTTAGATTGTCTTTTAATGTCCCTTCCATTTCCAGTTTTCCCTCCTCGGTGTACCATTTCCAGTAGCCATTCTTTTTGTCGGCTACAAATGGCCCTTCACTTTTTACTTTGCCATTTTTAAACCAATTTATGCACTGTCCGTTCTTTTTTCCTTTCACGTATACAACCGAGAAATCTTTTTCTCCCGTAGGCAAGTAAAAGATCCATTCTCCATCCATACGTCCATCCTTATAATTTCCTTCGCCTTTCTTTTTGCCATTATCATACACGGTCGTAAATTTTCCATTCCCGTCTTTTATCTTTTGTTCCCCCGATTCGAGCCAGAGGTTCATTAACAGAACTTCTCCATTCTCAAATTGTAATTCTTGTTTAGGCTTTCCATTTTTAAACCATTCTTTCCATGTTCCACTTTGCTCCCCATTTTTATATTGCCCTTCTTTCTGTTTGCTTCCATTGTTATACCATCCCGTGTAAGCACCTTCCGCTAAGTTGTTTTTAAAAACGCCTTCACTTTCTTTTTGTCCGTTTTCATAGTAATAGATCCATGTGCCTTCTTTCTTGCCATTTGCGTAGATCTCCGTGCTTTTTATTTTTCCGCTTTCATACCAACCCGTCCAGGTGCTATCCGGTTTATCGAATTTGAAAAAAGTTTCTTGTGCTTTATTTCCATTGGAATACCAATATTTCCATGCTCCATTCTTTTTTCCTTTGATGTAATTCTCTTCTGCTTTTACTTTTTTATTCGAGTAATAAATAACAAATTTTCCATCTTCTTTTCCTTCAAAATAATTTCCTTCTTTGGCAATGTTTCCATTTTCAAACCAAAGTGTGAATTTACCGTGTTGCATTCCATCTTTCATTTGCTGCTCACTTTTCTTTTTTGTTTGAGCGCCATCCCAAAATTCAGTAACTACTTGTGAAAAGCTGATGTTTATTGTAAATACAAAAAGGAAGAATAAGATCGTTTTTTTCATAATACTTTTTTTATTCTTATATAACGTGTAAAATAGCAATTGTTACATATTGTTTTAAAAAAAGAGCTGAAGCTATTGGCTTCAGCTCTGCACTTATTTGTTCAAGCTATTAATTGGTTTCCAAAACTTTTAACAATTCATCTAATTTAGGAGTAAGAATGATCTCCGTTCTGCGGTTTTTCTTTCTAGCTTCAGCTGTTTTAGATGGATCGATCGGGAAATATTCTGCACGACCGGCAGCAGTTAATCTGCGAGGATCAATGTTGCTGTTTTTTGTCATGATCTTAACGATAGATGTAGCGCGCATTACACTTAGATCCCAATTGTCTTTGATCTCTCCTTTACCTACCATCGGCACATCATCGGTATGTCCTTCGATCAATACATTAATGTCGGTATTTTGCTCTAATACTTTTGAAACTTTTTTCAATGCTTCCACCCCTTTTGCTTCAACTGTTGTGCTTCCAGAAGCAAATAATAAGCTTTCATCCATAGAAACATATACTTTGCCATTTTTTTGAGTAATGGTCAATCCTTTTCCTTCGAATCCTAATAAGGCATCGGATAATTTTTTCTTCAGATCGTTCACTGCATCGTCTTTGCTTTTTAGAATACCTTCTAATTCAGCAACACGCGCTTCACGTTTTTTTAATTCAGCCGTTAATTCATCTAAATTTTTCTTTTTAGCATCTAATTCAGCTGCCAATGCCTTTAGTTCATCTTGTTTTTTAAGCAACTGCTCTTGTGTTACTTGTAACTCGCCCGATAGTTTTTTAGTGTCTGCTAAATTTCCTTCCAACAAACGGTTGTATTTATCTAACAGCTGCTCGTTGATGGTATTTAACTTATCATACTTTGCAGTTAAAATACGGTAGCTGTTTCCAATCACCGATGTGTCTTTTTGAAGACCATCGATCATTTTTTTATTATCCAAAAGCAACTTGTTAGCCTCCGTCAATTTTGTTTCGCAATCCTGACTTTTCGTTTTTAATTCTGCCAGTTCTTTTTCGCAATTTTCACGTTTGGTTTGCTCTTCTTCTAATTGACGTTGTGGTACACATGAGAATAGTGATCCTGCAAGTGTAATTACTGTTAAATAGTTGACAACATTTTTCATTTTCATCCGGTTATAGTTTAACAATACAATATTAGGGATTTAAACAAGATATCCGTAATGGTGGATTGTTAGGTTTTAAACAGCACAAAAGCCCTGCAAATAGGGCTTTTGTTAATAACGTGAGTGCAAATTTTAGGAGCTAAAAAGAAGAGGGGATTATGAGCTGATCTCTCCTCTTAAATTTGTTTGCAACATTTTTTCTGCTTCCTTTTTGCTTTTGGAATTGCCTAATACGAACATTAATTTGGCAACAGCAGCTTCGGTAGTAATATCGTTGCCACCAATGATGCCAATTTTATTGAAAGCTGCACTGGTAGCGTATTTCCCTTGTTCTACTGCACCAGCATTGCATTGTGTAACATTATAAATGATCATGCCTTTGTCTATTGATCTTTTTAATGCATCAATGAACCATTTTTGTGTGGTAGCATTTCCTGAACCAAAGGTTTCAAGTATAACAGCCTTTGTATTTTTTGAATTTAGGATAGCATTTACCACATTTTCGGTGATGCCCGGAAATACTTTTATAATAGCAATGTTTGGGTTTAATGAAGTATGCACTTTCAGTTTTTTGCCATTAGATTTAGCTAATGCAGATGTGTTGTATTTTAAATGAACACCTGCTTCAGCCAGAACAGGGTAGTTGGCCGATTGAAAAGCCTGAAAGTGTTCCGCATTGTACTTGTGTGTACGATTTCCACGATAAAGTTGATATTCAAAGTAGATACAAACTTCTGACACAATTGGTTTTCCTGCTTTTTTGGCTGCAGCTATTTCTATGGCAGTGATCAGATTTTCTTTGCCATCTGTTCTAATCGTGCCTATTGGTAACTGAGAGCCAGTAAGAATAACAGGTTTGTTTAGATTTTCTAACATAAAACTTAATGCCGATGCAGTAAATGACATGGTGTCGCTACCATGCAGGATCACAAATCCATCCACTTTTGAATAGTTCTTCTCGATCATTTTAGCGATCTCTACCCATATAGCCGGATGCATATCACTTGAATCGATAGGCTTTTCAAATGATACAGCAGAAAGTGTTACATCAAATTTATTTAGTTCCGGTATTTGCTCTGTTAGATGTTTGAAATCAAAAGGTTTTAATTGTCCTGTTTTAGCATCTTGCATCATTCCGATGGTGCCACCTGTGTATATTAATAGAACTTTTGATTTCATTTGTCTGTATTTTAAATTCCAAAAATGTCTTTTGAATTTTGAGTGGTAATTGAAGCAACTTCTTCAATGGAAATATTTTTAATTTCTGCGATCCGTTTGGCGATCAGTACTAAATATTCAGGATCGTTTCTTTTTCCACGGTGTGGAGCAGGAGCAAGGTAGGGCGCATCTGTTTCCAAAACAATATGTTTTAGATCTACTGCTTCTACCACTTTATCTAATCCTGAATTTTTGAATGTGACGACACCTCCAATACCCAGTTTAAAATTTCCCGCTGCAATTACTTGCTCGGCTTGTTCCACATTGCCACTAAAGCAATGAAAGATAGCTTTTATATGATCATTCTTAAATTCTGATACGATCTCCATCACTTCATTAAATGAATTTCTGGAATGGACGATATAGGGTAAGTTATATTTTTTTGCAAGTTGTATCTGTCTGCGAAAAGCATCTTGTTGCTGCTCAAAAAAGGTTTTGTCCCAATACAGATCGATCCCGATCTCACCAATGGCAATGAATTTTCTTTTGTTTAACCAATATTCAACCACACTTAATTCATGTTGATAGGTGGCATTGACAGAGCAAGGGTGGAGCCCCATCATCGCAAAACAATTTTCAGGCAATTGTTTTTCAATTTGTAACATTCCCGGGATAGATTCACTATCTATATTAGGCATAAAAAATCTTGAAATACCCATGTCTATCGCTTTTTGTATCAATGGACTTGAGTCGTTTTCAAATTCTTTTGAATAGAGGTGTGTATGCGTATCCGTTAAAATCATTGTACAATATTACAAATTCTTTCAGCTATATTTGTATCAAATAGAAAACAAATGGTGTACGATAAACATATTTTTATTTGTGTCAATCAAAGAGCTGCAGGAGCAGCCCGAAAAAGTTGTGGCGAAGCTCATGGAATGGAGATCGTTGATGCATTCAAGAAAAAATTAAAAGAACGGGAGTTGCCGATCAAATTAAGAGCTCAAAAGGCAGGTTGTTTGGATATCTGTGATTACGGACAAACATTGGTGGTGTATCCGGAAGGTGTATTTTATGTCGGTGTCACACTAAATGATGTGGATGAGATCATTGATGAACACATCGTTAATAATAGAGTGGTGGAGCGTTTGAGATTAGAAAATATTAAAGCGGCTCAAAAACAATAGCTGATGGACCTTTCCAATTTGTCGAGTTATTTTAATAAGCTGGATCTGATAAAGGATACGGCCGATCAGATCATAAAAGATTTTGATATGTTTGGTTTGGAGATCCGTTTTTCCGGAAATGCATACAATGCTTATGAAGAATTATTCGAACAAATAGAACCTCATATCAAAAAGTTGATCGATAGCAATCAATCCAAGTTTATGGGAATATTGTATCGTATTGATGTAAGTGATGATCAGATCAAAAAGGCTTTAAAGGATAATTCTTCTGAATCATTTTCTGAGATCATTACCGATCTGATCATACGGAGAGAACTTCAAAAAGTAGTTATCCGGCAACATTATAAAACCAAGCCGAAACAGTCGGGTTCGGGACGGAAGGGCTTAGGAAATTAAAAATGTCGTCCAAAACCCTCTGAAATAGCTAATTTCATTGAGTTTTTATTAAATTCAGAAAACCTTCTTTTTCTTTCCTTTTTCCATCAAAAACCTTAAATTTGTGTCCTTAATATTGAGATGCACAGAATTATGGATAAATTTTCTTATTTGGGTAATGGAGATGTTGTTGCAATTGAGCAATTGTTTGAACAATATCTGAAAGATGTAAACTCGGTAGAGCCTGATTGGCGAATGTTTTTTGCCGGTTTTGAGTTTTCAAGAGAAAACTATGAGAACGGTGGTGAGATCCCATCAAACGTTAAAAAAGAATTTGATGTGGTTAATCTCATTAATGCCTACCGCTCAAGAGGCCATTTGTTTACTAAAACAAATCCGGTTCGTGAACGTAGAAAATATACACCAACATTGGATATTGAGAACTTTGGTTTGACTCAAGCTGATATGGAGACTGTTTTTCAAGCAGGTTCACAGCTTGGATTGGGGGCTGCAAAGTTGAAAGATATTATTGCTCATTTGCAGCAAACGTATTGTCAGTCGATTGGTGCTGAGTATATGTACATCCGTACTCCGGAGATCATTAAGTGGTTACAGGAGAAGATGGAAGGCTCTAAAAACACTCCGAAATTTTCTATCGATGAGAAAAAAGTGATCTTGAACAAGTTGAATCAGGCTGTTGTTTTTGAAAATTTCTTGCATACAAAATTTGTTGGTCAGAAGCGTTTCTCTTTGGAAGGTGCAGAAGCAACAATTCCTGCATTGGATGCTGTTTGCGAAAAGGGTGCAGATATGGGAATAGAAGATTTTGTGATCGGGATGGCACACCGTGGTCGTTTGAACGTATTGGCAAATATTCTTAACAAAACATACAAAGATATTTTTACAGAGTTTGAAGGTCGTCCTTCTGAAGATTCATTGTTTGATGGGGATGTGAAGTACCACATGGGTTATTCATCCGATCAAAAATCGAATAATGGGAAGCAAGTTCACTTGAGTTTAACGCCTAATCCATCACACTTGGAGGCTGTTGATCCAGTTGTTCAAGGTATTGCTCGTGCCAAGATCGATAACCTGCATAAAGGTGATAACTCAAAAGTTTGTCCTATTCTTATTCATGGCGATGCAGCCTTAGCAGGTCAGGGAATTGTATATGAAGTATTACAAATGAGCCAACTGGACGGTTATAAGACAGGTGGAACGGTTCATATTGTGATTAATAATCAGGTTGGATTTACGACCAATTATTTAGATGCGCGTTCAAGTACGTATTGTACTGATGTTGCAAAAGTAGTATTATCACCTGTATTCCACGTGAATGGTGATGATGTGGAAGCATTGGTATTTACTGCACGTTTGGCGATGGAGTTCCGTCAGAAATTCAAACGCGATGTGTTTATTGATGTATTGTGTTACCGTAAGTATGGTCATAACGAAG
This sequence comes from Bacteroidia bacterium, assembly GCA_016786925.1. GTDB lineage: Bacteria > Bacteroidota > Bacteroidia > 2-12-FULL-35-15 > 2-12-FULL-35-15 > 2-12-FULL-35-15. The sequence goes on along the minus strand of JAEUTU010000043.1, from coordinate 39,370 downwards.
GTGATGAGCCTCGTTTTACACAGCCATTGTTATATAAAACAATTGCAAAACATCCGAATCCAAGAGAGATCTATATGCAGCAATTAGCTACAGAAGGTTCTGTTTCTGCTGATTTGGCTAAAGAGATGGAGAAAAAATTCAAAGATCTTTTGCAAGAGAAGTTAGATGAAGCAAAGCAAACTGAAAAAGCAAAGATCACTTCATTCCTTGAAGGACAATGGAAAGGGTTAAAAATGGCTGATGATAAGGCCTTTGAAAAATCGCCTGAAACTGCAGTAGACAAAAAGACATTCTTGGATCTTGCTAAAAAAACAACAGAACTTCCTAAGGACAAAAAATTCTTCAATAAAACAGAAAAGTTGTTTGCTGATCGCATTGCAATGATCAATAATGATAATTATGATTGGGCAATGGGTGAGTTGATGGCGTATGCAACATTGATGAACGAAGGGCATAATGTTCGTTTTAGCGGACAGGATGTAGAGCGTGGAACATTCTCTCATCGTCATGCTGTTGTTCGTGTGGAAGATTCTGAAGAAGAATACACTCCTTTGAACAATTTAAATACAAAAGGGAAATTAGATATTTATAACTCTTTACTTTCTGAGTATGGAGTATTAGGATTTGAATTTGGTTATGCTATGGCTACACCAAGTGCATTAACTATTTGGGAAGCACAGTTTGGTGATTTCTTTAATGGAGCACAGATCATCATCGACCAGTTTATCACTTCTGCTGAAGCAAAATGGAGAAGAATGAATGGCTTGGTAATGTTGTTACCTCATGGATATGAAGGTCAAGGACCGGAGCATTCAAGTGCACGCATGGAACGCTTTTTACAACAGTGTGCAGGAAACAATATGCAAATTTTAAATTGTACTACTCCTGCTAATCAGTTTCACGCTTTGCGCAGACAAGTGAAACGTGATTTCCGTAAACCATTGATCTGTTTTACTCCTAAAAAATTATTGCGTTATCCATCTTGCGTGTCTTCGGTAAATGATTTTACTTCAGGAACATTCCAGGAAGTAATTGATGATGCTTCAGCAAACGCAAAAAATGTTAAGCGTGTTGTTTTCTGTACAGGAAAAGTTTACTACGATCTAATTGAAGCAAAAGAAAAAGCAGGTGCAGATGATATTGCCATTATTCGTTTAGAGCAATTGTATCCATTCCCGATCAATCAGGTGAAAGCGTTATTGGCTAAATATTCGAATGCAGCAACATTCTACTGGGCACAAGAAGAGCCTGAGAACATGGGTGCTTGGGCTCATATTGTAAGAATGTTCATGAAATACGATGAATTAAAGAATATTCGCTTGAATTATATTGGTAGAGGGGAAGGAGCAAGTCCTGCTACAGGATTCAGTAAAACACATAATGCGCAGCAGCAAGCAATTGTTGATGCATTATTCGCTCAATCATTAGTAACAAAATAGATAGATATTAAATACGACTAAAATTATGGCAACAATTGAAATGAAAGTTCCAAGTCCGGGTGAATCAATTACAGAAGTAGTGATTGCCCGTTGGTTAAAAAAGGATGGTGAGTATGTGGAGAAAGATGAAGAAGTGGCAGAAGTAGATTCTGATAAAGCTACGTTGACGATCAATGCAGAAGAATCAGGCGCTATAAAATTATTAGCAGCCGAAGGCGATACGGTAAAAGTTGGACAAGTTGTTTGTTCTATTGATACAAGCGTTAAAGGTGAAAGCAAACCTAAAGCAGAAGTTGCAGCTCCTAAAGTAGAAGCAAAAGCAGAACCGAAGAAAGAGGTTGTGAAGGAAACAGCTAAATCCGATTCGTATGCAAGTGGTACACCTTCTCCGGCAGCAAAAAAGCTGATGGATGAGAATAAAGTGCCTGCTAATAAGGTTGCGGCTACCGGAAAAGATGGTCGTATCACCAAAGGCGATGTTTTAAACGCATTGGCAGCAGGATTCGATTCTTCTTCAACAGCAGCTTGGGGTGGAAGCAGAGATACTGAACGTTCTAAAATGACACCTTTGCGTAAAAAGCTAGCACAGCGTTTGGTTTCTGTTAAAAATGAAACAGCGATGTTGACTACTTTCAATGAAGTTGACATGAGTGCGATCTACGCAATGCGTGCAAAGTATAAAGACAAGTTCAAAGAAGTGCATGGAACAAATTTAGGTTTCATGAGTTTCTTTACAAAAGCTGTGACTGAAGCGTTAAATCACTATCCGGCAGTAAATGCTATGATCGATGGTGATGAGATCGTTTATCATAAATATGCAGATATTGGAATTGCAGTAAGTGCACCAAAAGGATTGGTTGTGCCTGTGGTTCGTAATGCTGAACAAATGAGTTTAGCACAAATAGAAACAGAGATCAAAAATTTAGCGATCAAAGCTCGTGATAATAAAATTACATTGGAAGATATGAGTGGTGGAACATTTACAATTACTAACGGTGGTGTATTTGGCTCAATGATGAGTACACCAATTATCAATCCTCCTCAAAGTGCTATTTTAGGAATGCACAATGTTGTGGAGCGTCCGGTAGCAGTGAATGGTCAGGTTGTGATTCGTCCGATGATGTATGTTGCATTGTCATACGACCACAGAATTATTGATGGACGTGAGTCAGTTGGATTCCTGGTGAAAGTAAAAGAGATGTTAGAAAATCCTACGAAAATGTTGTTTGGAGGAAAAGATCCAAGCGAAGTTGTTTTAGGATTGTAAAATTTATATAGCAAAAAAGCCTCATCATTTGATGAGGCTTTTTTGTTTATCTAAACTCATAAGTGGTACCCCTTAGTTGCGTTAAAAGCGTTTGCGGTTCATCTGTGGCAGTTGCTCTTCCCTCTATTTTTGGTGCAATTGGAGAATGTACTTTTAAATACTCTTCAATGATCTCATGCAATGTGCTTGTCAAAATTTTAGGATCTTTAACCTTTTCAATACGACATAATGTATCTAAAGGATCCCCTTCCCGTTCACAAGCGATCACATTGTATTCTTTATTTTGATCTAATGCTTCTCCATTTATTTTTACGGAATTTACACGCTTGCCAAGCTCTTGAGAAATGGTAAAATTTACTTCCATTCCGCTGAATCTCACAAACCAGCCGCCAAATCGTTTAGATGGATCTTTGGCAAATGCATTGTGCAATTCTTTTTCAAGCCAATCGAACAATTGTTTTCCATTTACTGTTCCCGTTTTTACATTGCTGTTTACAGGAAGCATATTCCATAAAAATTCTTTTGTAATTGATGCTGCTCCGGTTTTAGGATCTATTGCTAAAGGCTGACAAAATCTAAATCCGTTGGAAAGTGCGATGTCTGTTTTGAATTTCCAGCGCATAGCATCTGTAATGACATTATCCATTGGTGTTTCTAAAACAAAATAACGAACCAATGGTGTTTTGCTTACTCCAATAGATCGTTGCATTTCTGATTTAAATGGAGTGTATGCAGCATCAATCATTTGTTGCATTTCTTTATTGGCAGGATATTTATCGGGGTCGACATCCAATAGCTCATATTTAGAATCGCTAAGCTTTCCATCTTTAATAATAAGATCTAGTTTCCCTAAAAATGAACCAAATGCTCCACATTCGATCACCTTGGTATATTTTCCCTGAATAGGTTCTCTAACTCTTTCATGTGTATCAGCGCCAATAATAAAATCTGTTCCTTCAATAACAGTATTATTAGCCAGTCCTACTTGTTGTGCCAACCCCATGTGTGTGGCAACCAAAATAACAGTGCAACCTTCTATCTCTTTCAGATATTTAATATAGGTTGCTACACTGTTTTCAGCATGCTCAAATTTTAATCCTTCGCTATAGGCAGGTGATTGTCTTTTAGGGATGAGATGATCTGTATATCCGATGACACCGACTTTTATTCCACCAATGTATTTGATCCAGTAGGGAGGATACACCAGATTGTTGTCATCTTTGTCTGTTGTATTGTGAAACATGTTGGCGCATATTTTTGCAGCATTGGTATGTCCCATGTCATACAACATTTTTTTCTTTTTATACACCACTTCCCAATTTCCCGGTAACATTAGATCATATCCCAATTTATTGAAAATAGGAATGAGTACCTCTCCTTCTGTTAAAGAAGCTACACCATGGCCATGAAAAAAATCTCCCCCATCATAAACGATCGTATTGGCAGGATTCATTTTTTTTAGCTTATCGATCATTGTTTTTAATACCGCAATTCCTCCACGTTTTTTATAAACGGCTTGTCCATTTTCCCAAAAAAACTCATCATGCGTATGTAATTGTGCATGTATATCGTTTGTGATTAATAATGTGATCGTTTGAGTTTTTTCAGCAAGAGTTATGTTGTTTTGCTCTTCCTCTTCTGCTGCAGAAGCTTTTGCCGATAATGATGCCAAAGGACTGAGCATGGCAGCTAATCCTGCCATCCCCGATATTTTGAGAAAGTCTCTTCTTTTATTTTCTTGTTGGTCGTTATTTTTTGACATCGTTTAATTGGGCTATTTTATCTTTAATGATTTGAAATGGGCCATATTTATGGGCTGTTTCATTGAATCCATCTGCATAAGGACCAAAAGGATGATCAAAAGGTTTTTCTGAAATTTTAGGCCAATCTTTTGATGTGTCTTTCTTTGGTCTTGGTTGCGAATTTACATAAGCGGCTACATCCCATGCTTCTTCATCTGTCAGTTGCGGAGTATCATGTGTAACTCCCAATGGCATATTGTATTTTACGAATTTTGCAAAGTTGGAAATACGATAAAGTCCTGCTCCATCGTTATAGCTGTTTTTGCCCCAAAGCGGTGGATAAAGAAATGCAACTTGGTCATTGTTCATCAGTCCGGATCCATCTTTTTGATGACAGGATAAACATTTTTGCGTATAAACAATTTCTCCTTTTTTAGGATCTGCTGCCCTATCTAAGAATGAAATATCTTTCAGACCAGCCCCTTCGGGTTTTTTACCTTTTGCAACATCTTTACCAAGCCAATGAATATAAGCTACAATAGCTCTCATTTCTTTTGATATAGTATCTAACGCTTTCCCATTTAAACTTCGTTCAAAGCAGTCGTTGATCCTTTTGTAAATGTTTTCAATCGTACCTGAACGAGCTCTGTATTTTGGATAAGTTGAATAAACGGCACTGTAGTTATTCCCGAAAATTTTAGTGCCAGCATCTAAATGGCAATTCTGACAATTCATTCCATTGCTTGCCATTTTTTTTACGCTGCCGTTTATTCCAAAAAAGTAGGATGTTTTACTGATCAGTTCTTTTCCGTAAAGGATCAATTCTTTGTCTTGATCAGCAATAGAGGCTGTGTCAGGAGCTTTCCAAAAAGAAGCATCTTCTTTCTTTACTTCAGTTTTTGTAAGACCAGTATTTTTTTCTTTTGTGATTGTTTCAGGAGCAGGGCAATAGTCGGGCATATATTTGCACAAAAGAAATAACAGAAGGGCAATGATAAACAAGAGTAATATGATCAAGTTGATCAACTTGGAAATGGTATTTCCAACCTTTCTTTGGTAATCCTCTTCTTGTTTTTGCATGGTGTAATGCTTACACTTCTCTTACCATTAAACTATCGGCAAATGCTATTAATGCTTGTTTCTTTGCTTCGTTGGCAGGTATCTTTTTTAATGCACTAATTCCTAATTCGTAGTGCTTTTGCATTTCGTTTCTTGCCAATTCTTTTACATTTAAGAAATTGTAAATATTGGTAACAGCTTCAACTTTTTCGTTTGGATCGAATTGTGGTGCCGCTATCCATTGTTGTAGCTCCTCTTTCATGTAGCGGTTGTTTTCTGCCATTTCCATGGCTTTTAGCAATAAAAAGGTTTTTTTGTTGGCGATAATGTCACCGCCTTTTTGCTTTCCGAATTTATCGGCATTGGCATACACATCTAAAATATCATCCTGAAGCTGAAAAGCTATTCCGATATGTTTTCCGAAATCGTATAAATGTTGTGCATCTTCCTCTCTTGCCCCGCCTATCAATGCTCCAATTTTTAAAGCTCCGGCAAGTAAAACGGCCGTTTTTAATTCGATCATTTTTATATACTGTGGAATGCTAACTTTTAATAATGATTCATAATTCATGTCCATTTGCTGACCTTCGCATACTTTTAAAGCAGTATCGTTAAAGATGGTAAGAAGCTCTGGTAGTTGTGCCGGTTCTGCTTTGCAAATTTCCTGATACGCTTTTACCATCATCGCATCACCACTTAAGATGGCAATGTTATCATTCCACTTTATATGAACCGTCTCTTTATTTCTTCTTAACGGTGCTTTGTCCATGATATCATCATGAACCAATGTGAAATTATGGAAGATCTCAATAGCTAATGCCGGATGCAATGCTTTTGTTGTATCTCCATCAAAAAGATCACAAGCCATCATTACAAGAATAGGCCGCATTCGCTTCCCACCCAATGACATGATATATTCAATAGGATCATATAACTCTTTTGGATTAGAGCCATACTTACTTTCCTTAATAGCTTGTTCTATTTGCTGATGATATAATTTGATCGAATCCAACTTAAATGATATATGAAGTGTTTTGTAATAATTTTTGTAGTCCTTGTTCTAAGGTCAATGGTTCTTTTTCCAGCAATTGTCGCATTTTAGCTGTGTCAGGTCTTCTACGTGTCATATCGCCATCTTTTAGAGCAGGAAGGTGAACAATTTTAGAGTTAGAGCCTGTAAGCTTTATGATCAATTTGGCTACTTCTAGAATTGGCATTTCTGTATCGCCTCCAATATTAACGACATCATTTACAAATTTATTTTGATAAAAAGCATTCGTTGTTGCTGTAATATTATCGTCAATAAAACAGAATGTTCGAGTTTGTGATCCATCACCGTATATTGTAATATCATCACCCTTTAGAGCGGCAGCAATAAACTTAGAGATCACAAAGTCTTTGCTTTGTTTCGGGCCAAATGTGTTGAAGAAACGGAAAATAGTATAATCTAGATCATACTCTTGTTTAAATGACTTTAAATAAGCTTCACCCACATTTTTAACAATAGCATACGGTAAGCGAGAGTTGAGTGGTGTGGTGTGTTCATTTTGTGGAAATTCAACCGGTTCGCCATACACCTCTGACGATGATGAGAAATAAATACGTTTTACACCTGTATTCTTACAAAGCGTCAAGACGTTCTTAATTCCTGTGATATCTTCCAATACACTCACCGGATTTTCCTGAGTACGTTTCACACCAACCATTGCAGCATAATGAAAAACATAATCAAATTGATACGCATAAAATACTCCGGATATATCCTGGAAATTATTCACGTCACATTTGATGAATTTAATGTTGTTATGAACTGAATTAGGTATTTTATTGGGATGTCCGGTTAAAAAGTTATCGACTAAAACTAAAAAGTGATCCTTTTTCTCTGCTAATTTTTCTGCGATACAGCTCGGTATAAAACCAGCTCCACCTGTAACTAATATTTTTGTCATACTAAAAGATTATTGATCTGCTAATTTCATTAAGTAATCACCATAGCCACTTTTTAATAATGGTTCGGCCAATTTTCTTAATTGTTCTTTGTTGATATACCCCATGCGGTAGGCCACTTCTTCAATACATCCTATTCGTAAGCCCTGGCGCTCTTCAATTACCTGAACAAATTGTCCGGCCTGCATTAAAGATGGGAATGTACCGGTGTCCAACCATGCTGTTCCACGATCAAGGATACCTACTTTTAATTTCCCTAGTTTTAAATATTCTTTGTTCACATCCGTGATCTCATATTCTCCGCGTGCACTTGGCTTTAATTCCTTTGCGATCTTTACAACGGAATTGTCATAGAAATATAAACCCGGAACAGCATAGTTTGATTTTGGTTGCTTTGGTTTTTCTTCGATGGAAATTACTTTTCCTTCGCCATCAAATTCAACAACACCGTATCGCTCAGGATCGGATACATGGTATGCAAACACTACACCTCCATCCGGATTTTGATGTTGCTGTAACAATCGTCCTAGACCCGCACCATAAAAAATATTATCACCTAAAACCAATGCCACTTTATCATTCCCAATGAATTTTTCACCGATAACAAATGCTTGCGCAAGTCCGTTTGGAACTTCTTGTACAGCATAGGTGAACTTACATCCTAAACTTTTTCCGTCACCTAAAAGTCGTTCGAAATTGGGAAGGTCGTGTGGTGTAGAGATGATCAATACTTCTGATACTCCTGCCATCATCAATACCGATAACGGATAGTAGATCATTGGTTTGTCATAGATAGGCATTAATTGTTTGCTCACTGCCAATGTTAGAGGGTGTAAACGTGTGCCGCTTCCTCCGGCTAAAATAATTCCTTTCATCCTTTATTCGTTTTTAGTTTTATTTTCTATTTCAATATTATTCAAATTAATATCCTGCTCTTCATCATACACTTCAATCAATGGTTCTTGCATAAATGCTTTGTTGGTTAATCGTTTTTCAAGCGATAGAAGAAAGCAAGGCAATAATATCAGGTTGGAGCAGTAAGCAATAAGTAAAGTTACAGAAATTAAAATACCTAACGCTGCTGTTCCACCAAAACTAGATGCCGTAAAAATACCAAAGCCACAGAATAAGATAATAGCAGTATAGATCATACTGACTCCGGTTTCCTTAATAGTGAGAGAAACCGTCTTTGAAATGCTTCCATTGTGATGCTTAAATTCCTGACGATACTTGGTTAGAAAATAGAGTGTTCCATCAGAGGCAATTCCAAATGCGATACTGAAGATCAAAATTGTACTTGGTTTTAAGTAGATGTGAAAAAAGCCCATTAGGCCTGCAGTAATTATCAATGGAATCAAGCTTGGGATGACAGATATAAAGATCATTCTTGGTGCCATGAATAATGTATAGAGCACAATTGCGATGAGAATGATCGCTAATAAAACACTTTCTAGAAGATTTTGTACAAGAAATCTATTGCCTGTTAAAAACATCAAACTATTTCCGGTAAGAACAACATCGTATCTGTCTTTTATATCTACCCATTTATTATTTTCGTAATCAAAATTAAAAATGGTATCAATTCTTGGTTTTAATTCGTCTGCCAATTCTTTCATTCTAATGGATCCCACATCGGCCATTTGAATGCTAACACGGGTATATCGTTTAGTAGAATCAATAAAAGCAGCGAACTGATCTTGCTTTTCTTTGTTGCTTGATTCAACTCCTGCAAAGTCGGCTAGCTTTTGCAGTTCCATGGCTCCGGGTAAGCGATAACTTTTTTCTTCTCCATCATTGTATGCCTGGTTGAAAAACTTGATTCCTTCTACTACTGATAGAGCATTTGAAAATTCAGGATACTGCTTAAACAGTTTCTGCATCTTATTGATCTTGTAGAGTGTCTTTCCGCCATCAGCAAAAACACCATTCGGTTTTTTAGTATCTATACTGATCTCGAAAGGTAATACGCCATGATAATTTTGCTCAAAATATTTCAGATCCACCAACACCGGATCTTTTTCAGGCAAATCATCCACCACATATCCCAAAGGTTTCATTAATGAAATGCCATAAATAGAAATGATCGTGATAATCACCACTGCGGCATAGATCCTTTTGCGGTAATGATGCACCCAATAGTCGATCATGTCCAGCACTTTGTTTAAATTTTTGTTTGTAAGATGTTTGATGTGTTTTACAGATGGATTTGGTAAAAAACTAAAAACGATCGGGATCAACATCATTGACAACACATAGGTGAGCATCACACTGATAGAAGAGATGAGACCGAATTCAAAAAGCATTTTGCTATCAGTGGAACAAAAAACAGCAAATCCTATGGCAGTAGTAACATTTGCCATAAATAAAGAAATACCAACGGAACGAATGGCAGTAGCCAATGACCGCATTTTGTTACCATGTTTTTTGAATTCAGTATGATACTTGTTCAACAACATGATGCAATTTGGAACACCAATTACAATCAGAAGTGGTGGGATCAAACCAGTAAGAACTGATATTTGATAACCAAACAAAACAAGGATTCCTACCGACCAAATAACTCCTACAAAAACAACAGCTAAAGAAAATAAAACAGGGAGAACCGACCGGAAGAATAAAAACAAAATAACAGCCGTTACAATTAATGCAAGGATCATGAACAAGGTCATTTCATTCTGGATCTTGCGTGCAACAGTGGTCCTGATAAAAGGCATTCCTGAATAATGAACCTCTGTATCAGATTCTTTGATGAACTCTTCTACTTCTTTTCGAATATTATCGGTAATCTCTAATCGATTTTTGGTATTCAACAATTTGTTGTCAAAAGTGATCGCCATTAGGGTAGAGTGAGATGTGTCGTTATAAATAAATCCTTTGTAAAAAGGTAAACTAAAGATCACTTCTTTAATGCTATCGACTTCAGCTTGACTTGTTGGACGTTTGGAGACAATAGGTAAATTCTCAAATTTACCCAAGCTGTCGTTTTTGTGAATATTATGAAGGCGGGCAACAGATAGAACATTTTTAACTCCTGCCACATCTTTTATTTTATTTCCAAGATCGAACCATTGATTAAAACGTTCCAGCTGATATAATCCATTATCGGAAATGCCGATAACCATCACGCTTCCATCCTGGCCAAAGCGTTTTTTGAATTCTTTGTATTCGATTGCAGTAGTGTCATGATCGGGTAATAACTTAGGTGACTCATAGCTGATCTCTGCTTTTTTTGCATAAAAAGCCATGATAGCAGTTACCACCCCTAAAAAAATGATAATTGCCAACCGGTTACGTAAGATGAATCGTGCAATAGCCGCCCACATGCTTTTATGCTTTTAAACTTCGAATTTAAGCATATTTGAGGGATTGGCAAAAACTCAAAACGATTGATTTTGATTGAAAATCAGAAGGTTATGGTGAGGGAGAGTTTGTATGCCCAATTGTCTTCCTGCTTTGGCAGGGCATAAGGACCATAACGCATGAATGCACCGCCTCCAAGGCCCAGGTAAACAATGTTATAGTAATTTACTCTCAAAATGTTATTGATGAATAAACCACTTTCAAAAAAACCTTTTTCCATGGTTTGGGCTCCTAAGTTTTTATGTTTTCCTTTATTGTTCAGATTTCCATATCCGACATTTGTTAAAAGCATTAACTGGGGTTGAAATTTTGGACGTTTAAATAGCAATGAGCCAAAGTTGTGTGAAAAGAATAGATTTACATATTTATCAGAAACAAATTCGTATAAGCCCATGGTTTGAAATGTATTTTCTACAAATAAGTAGCCTCCTTGGGTACTACTTCCATTTCCATTGTATAGAAAGGAATAAGGAACTTCTCCTTCTAAATATCCTCCTTCCAACAAAAATTTTGTCTTGCCTAAATTCTTTATCAAAAATGATTTTTCTATCCCTAATGATAATTTGTGATAGTCATAAAAACTTCTGCCCGGTACTTTAAAACCTTTTATATATGCAAAGTAAATCACCGGATAATCACTGCCATCTGACAATAATTGTCCAAGTGTCTGAACTAATTTTTCTTTGTAAGCATATCTGCCTTTTATTCTGAATTCAGTGCTTTTGAAGTGTGTTGATACTTCTGTAGAATCATTATTATCCGGAAAAAAAAGATAATCGTAATTCGGTTTTCGGGAGCTATAGGAAATACCTGCATTGGCTGTCAGGTATTTGAATGTTCTGAAATTAACAGCTAATTCATGCTGTTCAATATAATCCATCCGATAGGTCATTGTATTCCTATTAATGCTTGTTCTTGTATAAAAGAAGTTGGTTTTGGCAGGTTCGATCAGATCTTTTAAATAACTGTACCGTACAAAAAAATCTTTTTTTCCGGGTTTGTAATTCAGTTTTAGATCTGCACCATATTTCACAACAGAGTCGGCATATCCATATCCAATGTAACCTCCAACTGAAAACCATTTTGATAATTTATCGTTCGTATGCATGCCTATTCCTCCGCGAACAATCTCATATTCATTTAAGCCAATGATCTTATTCAGGTCAATACTAATTATTGATACCGGTAATTGAAATGTAGTCAATGCTTCAAATATTTTTAATGTCCGGTCGAAGTTTTGTTTCTTGCCAATGCTATCAATGATGTGATATGTTTTCTTCTCTTTTTGATCAAGTGTATCAACTCTGTGTTCAGCCCAAAAGATCTCTTCTTTTTTATGAGCATCTATGCTCATGGATACTGCTTCTAATTCAAAATCTTTTTTTCTTAATTCAGGATCTAGTTGAATATCATTTATGAAACTTTTCCCTACGAGTTTCATTCCCATAAATTTGGTAGGATATTTTTTATAATGCAGCTCATAATTCAATTGTTCCGGGAACCATTGTTTGTTATCAATGAATTTGTATTGTTGCTGGATCTTTATTTCAACTAAACCTTTGTCGAATGGACTTGCAATGACATTTTGTATGGCATAGCCATTTGTATTGATGGATATCACTCCTTCTAAACCATCAAAATTTTTTCCTTTTCGAGGCTTATACGAAATAATATAAACAGTGTCACTCTGTTGAAAGAGTGTATCCTCAATATTGAAAAAATATTTAGTAGTGCTTCCTTTCGTAATTGGGTTTAGATAATTTTTTCCAAGGATGGAAAAGTGGTCATCGTAGAAACTGAAAGGCTGCAGGTCGGTTGCTGATGTTGAAAATGAAGGCTCTTTAAAACCGGAGACTTTTGTAGCAATTACTTTTTCATTGATTAAGTCAGGACTCAGAAATTTGCGTTCACTTACACTTTCCATCATCAATAAATGCGAATTTTCAGAAAAGATCCGCAATCGTGATTTCAACGAATCGTTTTTGGTGGAATCGCTTTTTGTTTTGATCTCTTCATTATTGTAAACAAGATCCCAATATGCTTTGCTGTATGTGGTACAAGTATATGAGCGCATTTTTTCCGGATTGTTTTTATCCCGGTTTTGAGTAGCTTTTTTTATGATCCTGTGGGCGGGATTTTCTCCGGGCAAAATCTCAATCGATGATAATTCATAGGATTTACGTTGCAATTGTATTTCATGAAAACTTTTGTTGGAAATAGAATAGTTCAGCTCATGATAACCAACATAGGTAATTTTTAACTCTGTATTAGTTTGGTCGGTTGTTAGCTTAAATTTCCCATCTATATTGGTTGATGTAAGCGCTTTCCCATCGGCAGAGAAAATGTTGACAAAGGCGAGTGGTTCCTTATTTTGTGCATCAATGATTCTTCCTTCCACTGTTTGCTGCGACAAAGAAATGGATGAAATAAGGAGTAAAATGAAAATTATGGGATAGCGCAAAAACTTGATTTTTTGCTAAAATAAGTGTTTTGCTGAAAACCGGAATTAATTTTTGTACAACCAGGCATTTGGTTGTGTTGAACGGATAGCTTGTAAACTCTCAGTCGCTTGTTTTCGTGTAGCGTAGTCTCCGCAACTTACCACAAATAATCCTTCTTCATTTTGACCAATGATAGAAGCATTGATGTTTTCAGATTGTAATTGCTTTACGAAATTAATAGCATTGCTTTCGATCTTGAAACAGCCTGCAACAACATGAAATTTAAAGTTATTATCGGAAATTACTTCTTGAGTGATAACTGCTGTTGTGTCGGCTTTTACGGGCTCAACAAGCGATGCTGTAACAGGATCATTTGTGGTTGCCACATTTACCGGAATGGTTGTCGTGTCTTTTGAAATAACAGTTGAATGATCAATACTTACGGGTTGCTCTTTAACTGTATTCTTTGATGCAAAGGGATTGAGATTCGAATAGTTGACATTTTTCAAAAGGTCCGTTTTTAATGGAATCCAGATCATGGCAGCAAGAACAGGAATTACAACAGTAAGGGCAACAATACGCTTTACATTTACTTTTTTCTTTTCTGCCGGAATTGCTCCTCTGTCTTTAAATTCTTTTTCAATTCGTTTTCCTAAATTCTCACGTTTGATAGCAGGAGAATGCAAATCAGCTAGACCAAAAGCATCTAATAAAAAATTGGTAGTAGAAGGCTCAAACTGAATGTTGCGTTCCACATCTAAAAAAAGTGTTCCCACTTCATCGATCTTTACTTTGCTGCCTTTTTTTAGTTCTGCATTTACATCACCCACAAAATGTTGGATGTGTTGCAATGCATTGGGATAATTTATGCCTTCTGCTAAGGTGATGTGATTAGCCAATAGACCATCATTGTTTTTAAGGTTTTTATTAAAAACAATATTTTTTGATGGAGGGGTAAAGGTATGCTGAGTAGGATGAATTTTAGCCGGTGCATAATTGGCTACAAATCCACCTAAGTTGGGTACGATCACACAATCGTGCTCGTAAAGTAATGAACTAATATGTTTATCTACTTTTTGCATTTTTAAACCCCGGGTAGAGTTCTGAGTCATTACGCAGTTCCACTCTCAAAAATTCCGCCTCGGACGGTGAAATTACAAAAAATTCGTCAATTTTTTAAGGTCATCTGGGGTGTCAATGGCAACACTTTCATAATCAGTTATTTCAACTTTAATTTTATAGCCATTTTCTATCCAGCGGAGCTGTTCTAAAGCTTCTGCCAGCTCCAATTCCGACTGTTTAAGTTGGGTAATAGTAGCCAAAACATCAGTACGGTAGGCGTATATGCCGATATGCTTATAAAATAGATGTGATTGTAGCCATTCCTCCTGTTGTTTCCCTCTTATATATGGAATGGTTTGTCTGCTGAAATAAATAGCCTCTTTTTTACTGTTTATGACAACTTTGGGGGTATTTGGATTAAAGAGCTCCTCCGGATTGCTGATCTTTTTCACCAAGGTGGCCAGTTCAACCTCTTTGGAGGTAAAACAGGAGGCAACCAAGTCGATCTGCTCCGGGTGAATGAATGGCTCATCGCCCTGGATATTAATAACAACATCGGCATTGATGTCAAATTTTTCAATCGCCTCAAAGCAACGGTCGGTTCCACTTTGATGTTGCTCACTTGTCATTACAACATTCCCCCCCCATGATCTAACATGAGCCGCAATACGTTCATCATCCGTTGCCACTACTACCTCTGTTAAACTTTTTGACCTCTTTGATTGTTCATATACCCGTTGGATCATTGTTTTTCCGGCAATATCTACTAAGGGTTTGCCGGGGAAACGGGTGGATGCAAATCGTGCAGGGATTATTCCAACTATGTTCATGCCTTTTCGTTTTCTTTTACGAAAATACATATTTTAAGGGAGAACTTAAACAGTATTTAGTAAGTTTGTAGATATGCGTTTGATACGGGTCATAACATTTTTTTTAATCATTTTTTTATTCATTGGTAGTACCTCACCGTCTCCTGTTCCTTCATGCAGAGAGATCGTAGAGAAAATGCTTGATTCCATTAAGAATATCAAAACACAAACCTATAGTTTAAAAGCAACAGAGCGTGTGGGTGAACATTTACTTTTTGCCGAGTCACACATCAAATTGAGCTTTAATCCCAAAAAAATATACTTCAGAAGCGTGCTTAAAGGATTTGAAGTGCTTTGGGTGAGTGGCCAAAATAAAGGTAATGCGCTCGTTCATTCTAAAACGATGCCTTTGGTAAATCTGGATCTCGATCCTTATGGCTCCATCATGCGAAAGGATCAACATCATACCATATTTGATCTGGGGACTCCCTATATTGGTTCTGTTATTGCCAACACGATCTTAAAAGCTCCTAAAGATTTTGACAAACATTTTACCTATGCCGGTGTCATTACCTGGAACAAAACGGAGTGCTATCAGATCATCATTGATTACCCTGAATATAAATACATCGAATATACGGTAGGGAAAGGTGAAACCGTTACTAGTATTGCGCATAAGCTGAATACAAGCGACTTCAAGATCCGTTATAAAAATGATTTATCGAGTTATTTTGGAACAATAAAAGAAGGGAAGAAATTGACGATCCCTATTCCATATTCTAACAAGGCAATTATGTATATCGATAAAAAAACGTTTATCCCTGTAAATTTAAAAGTGTATGATGAGTTGGGCTTGTTTGAAGCCTATGAGTTTTACAATGTGAAGATCAATGTCACCTTTGCTGCGGATGAGTTTACGAAGAATTTTAAGGGATATGGTTTTTGAGATTTCTTTAAATAAAATTTACAATTATTTAAAAATGCAAGTAACTTTGCGTTCCTAAAAATAAAAATGACCATATTCTTCAGAAATATAAAACTGTTTGTATTGTCAGGTGTGGTGATCTTATCACTTACATCCTTCAATAAAAAAGGACTAAACAACCGTGATCTAATTGATAAGATCTTTGCTGCTGTTGAGAATGTTAAAACCCTTCGATACAATTTGCAATGTAATGAACGGATTAAAGGTAAAATGCAGCATACTGAATCTAAGGTTAAGCTACAAGTTTCGCCTCGTAAGTTATATTTATACATCAAAGGAATTGAAGTGCTTTGGGTGCAGGGTCAAAATAGCGGGAATGCATTAGTTAATCCCAATTCATTCCCATATATCAATCTTAATTTAGATCCTTACGGTTCATTGATGCGTGCCGATCAGCACCATACCATTCATGAAATGGGTTATCAGTATTTGTATGATATTTTAAAGGATGGTTATAAGAAGGCAGGCGATAATCTGAATAAATATTTTACAGTGATGCCTGATGAAAAACACAATGGTAGAGATTGTTATAAATTGGCAATCGCTTTCCCGGATTTTGCATGGATTCCTTATACGGTAAAAAAAGGAGAGAATTTAACAACCATTGCTCGCAAGCTGCGTGTCAGCGAATACATGGTATTAGAAAATAATCCAAAGTTAGGTGGATACAATGATGTGAAAGAGGGCCAAGTGATCAAAGTGCCGAATGCGTACGCTAAAATGACCTTATTATTAGTTGACAAGGAATACTTGTTGCCAGTTAACAATAAGGTGTTTGATGAGAAAGGTCTATTTGAAACCTATGAGTATTTCGATTTGAAAGTAAATCCTCCGATTGCTCCTGAAGAATTCACAAAAGATTTTAAAGGATATAATTTCTAAAAAAAAGCCCTTCAATTTGAAGGGCTTTTTTTATTAATCATTTAGTTTTAATACCGCCATAAATGCGCTTTGCGGAATTTCTACACTTCCTACCTGACGCATACGTTTCTTACCTTCTTTTTGTTTTTCCAACAACTTACGTTTACGGGAAATATCACCACCATAACATTTAGCGGTAACATCTTTTCTGATCGCTTTGATCGTTTCACGCGCAATGATCTTTGCTCCAATCGCAGCTTGAATAGGGATTTCAAACTGCTGACGAGGAATTAACTCTTTTAATTTTTCACAGATCTTTTTGCCGAACTCATAAGCATTGCTTCTGTGTATCAACGCTGATAAAGCATCCACTTGTTCCGCATTTAATAATATATCCAATTTAACAAGATCACTCTGCTTCATGCCTATTGGATGATAGTCGAAAGAGGCATAACCTTTAGAGATTGATTTTAAACGATCAAAGAAATCGAAAACTACCTCACCTAATGGCATTTCAAATATCAACTCCACACGGTCGGCAGTCAAATAATTCTGATTCACGATCTGACCACGTTTTTCGATACATAAGCTCATTACCGGTCCGATAAATTCCGACTTCGTAATAATATTCGCTTTAATGTAAGGTTCTTCAATATAATCGATACGGGCAGGATCCGGAAGATCGCTCGGGTTATTGACAATTACTTTTGTTCCATCTGTTTTATAAGCAATGTACGATACGTTCGGTACTGTAGTAATAACAGTCATATTGAACTCTCTTTCCAGACGCTCCTGGATGATCTCCATGTGTAACATTCCAAGGAAACCACAGCGGAATCCGAAGCCTAATGCAGCCGATGATTCAGGCTCCCAGGTTAATGAAGCGTCATTCAATTGCAATTTTTCCATGGAGAAACGTAGTTCCTCAAAATCTTCTGTGTCAACAGGGTAGATCCCTGCAAATACCATTGGTTTCACATCTTCAAAGCCTTGAATTGCTTCTTTACAAGGGTTGTTTGCAGTGGTAATGGTATCACCCACTTTTACCTCACGTGCTTCTTTGATACCTGATATGATATAACCTACATCGCCTGTTTTCACAACATCACGAGGCTCCTGTTTTAATCGTAATACTCCGATCTCGTCCGCCCCATATTCCATTCCTGTGTTTACAAATTTTACTTTGTCGCCTTTTTTAATTGAGCCATTGTAAATACGGAAATAAGCAATGATCCCTCTGAAAGAGTTAAATACGGAGTCGAAGATCAAGGCCTGTAAAGGACCATTTGGATCTCCTTTTGGAGGAGGGATGCGCTCCACAATAGCCGCTAATATGTCATGAACTCCCATTCCGGTTTTACCTGATGCAGGAATAATATCTTCGCGTTTACAGCCCAATAGATCAACGATCTGATCTTTTACCAACTCAGGCTCTGCACTTGGTAAGTCAATCTTATTCATGATCGGAATGATCTCCAGATCATTCTCTAATGCTAAATATAAATTACTGATGGTTTGCGCTTGTATCCCTTGTGCCGCATCTACGATCAATAAAGCGCCTTCACAAGCAGCAATAGAACGTGATACTTCGTATGAAAAGTCAACGTGACCCGGTGTGTCAATTAAGTTCAAAACATACTTTTGACCCTTATATTCATAATCCATCTGGATCGCATGACTTTTGATAGTGATTCCGCGTTCTTTCTCCAGATCCATATCGTCAAGCACCTGTGCCTGCATTTCCCGTTTGCTGATAGTATTTGTATATTCTAATAAACGGTCGGCCAGGGTACTTTTACCATGGTCAATATGAGCGATAATGCAAAAATTTCTGATCTGTTCCATTGCTACTTAAACCTTCATTTTTAATTGGATTGCGAATTTACTAAAATCCTATGAAATAGAGCTCATTCAAAGCCTTAAATCAATTTAATTTGTTTTTTATGGGAGCAAGCCGTTACTTTGCAGCCTCAATTAAACCTGTAAGTTTAAAATTTATGAAAGTTGTTGATCACATTAAACAAGCGAAATCGACTTTATTTTCGATTGAAATTTTACCCCCTTTAAAAGGAAAAAGTATCCAGTCTATTTTTGATGGAATAGACCCATTAATGGAGTTTAAGCCCTCTTTTGTGGATGTTACCTATCACCGCGAAGAGTATCTGTATAAAAAACGTGAAGGAGGTTACTTAGAGAAAGTAAGTATCCGTAAACGTCCCGGAACAGTTGGTATTTGTGCGGCTATCATGAATAAATATCATGTAGATGCCGTTCCTCACATCATTTGTGGTGGTTTTAGCAAAGAAGAAACAGAAAATGCTTTGATCGATCTTCATTTCTTAGGTATTGACAATGTACTTGCTCTAAGAGGTGACTCTATTAAAACAGAGCCGGAATTTGTTCCTGAGCCGAATGGACATGCGTATGCCATTGATCTTGTAAAGCAAGTAAAGCAAATGAATCATGGTAAATACATGATCGATGATCTTGTGGATGTAGCACCTACTAATTTTTGTATTGGAGTAGCCGGATATCCTGAAAAGCATTTTGAAGCACCTAATATGGTATCGGATCTACGCCACTTAAAAGCAAAAATTGATGCAGGTGCGGAATACATTGTTACACAAATGTTCTTTGATAATGCACAGTATTTTGATTTTGTTAAGAAATGCAGAGAGATGGATATCAATGTGCCGATCATTCCTGGATTGAAGATCTTAACTACCAAACGTCAGGCAACTGTTTTGCCAAAGATATTCAAGATCGATATTCCTCAAGATATGCTGGAACAGATCGAAAAATGTAAAACAGACGCTGAGGTGAAAGAGGTGGGAATTGAATGGTGTATTCAACAGTCTAAGCAACTGATCAAGGAAAAAGTACCTTGTTTGCACTATTATACAATGGGAACTTCGGAAACAACCAGAAGAGTTGCCAGTCAGGTGTTCTAAAAATAAAAAAGCTTCCAATTGGAAGCTTTTTTTATGAGTGCATCGGGCATTTTTTACAACGTTTATCTTTTTTATAATTTTTACAACACTTTTTCTTTTTGTCCTTTTTCATTTCCATGACCTCCGGATAAAAACTCCAAATGCTACAAGCAGTTTTTTCGGTGATGGGCTGATATGTGAATAAAGTGTTGTCCATTTACTCTACAAAAGTCAGGCAAAACAATTCATCGGGCAATACCTAAAATGAGGTATTTTTATTATTAACACCAAGTGTTTTTTGCTTTAATTAGATTACTTTTACAACTCATAAAATTGTATGGAAAAGCGCTGGAGTATAAAATCACAATCAGATCAGGAGACCGTTGGACGATTAGCGTCAGAATTGTCAATTGATCCTATTCTTGCGCAGTTGTTGGTTCAAAGAGGGATCAATACGTTTGATGAGGCGAAACAATTTTTCAGACCATCACTTTCCGGTTTACACGATCCATTTCTGATGAAAGATATGGATAAAGCGGTTGCCCGTTTGGAAAAAGCAATTGCTTCCAATGAAAAAATACTGGTTTATGGCGATTATGATGTGGATGGGACCACAGCTGTAGCTCTTGTTTATTCATTTATTAAAGAAATTCATAGTAAAGTAGAATATTATATTCCTGATCGTTATGCCGAAGGATATGGGGTCTCTTTTCAGGGAATAGATTATGCTGCAGAAAATGGATTTACATTGATCATTGCCCTAGATTGCGGGATCAAAGCGATTGATAAAGTCGCATATGCCAAAGAAAAAGGTGTTGATTTTGTGATTTGTGATCATCACCGTCCCGGAGACACTATTCCGGATGCAGTGGCCGTGCTTGATCCTAAACGGGATGATTGTCATTATCCATTTGATGAGCTTTGCGGATGTGGTGTAGGTTTTAAACTAGTGCAGGCCTATGCATCAAAAAATAATATTCCCTTTGAACAGTTGGAGCAATATTTAGATCTAACAGCTATTTCCATAGCGTCCGATCTGGTTCCGATTGTGGGAGAGAACAGGATCCTTTGTTATTATGGGATTGAACAGATCAATAAAAATCCACGTAAAGGGATCAAAGCTATTTTAGATCTGGCGAATATCAAGAAGGAGATCACCATCAATGAATTAGTATTTACGGTTGGTCCAAGAATCAATGCGGCCGGTAGATTGGAGTCGGGTAGGAGTGCTGTGGCATTATTGGTATCCGATAATCATGATCATGCTAAATTAAGTGGGGAGAATATTAATACGACCAATACAGAAAGAAGAACCATTGATATCACGATCACACAACAAGCTCTTAGTATGATCGAAGGGAATATGGAGTTGATCCAACGCAAATCAACTGTTTTGTTTAACCCCGATTGGCACAAAGGTGTAGTTGGAATTGTGGCATCTCGTTTAACTGAAAAGTATTACCGGCCAACCATTATTCTTACCGAATCGAATGGTAAAGCTACAGGCTCTGCTCGTAGTGTGAAAGATTTTGATGTGTACGATGCTATTGAAGCTTGTTCCGATCTGCTGGAGCAGTTTGGTGGACATAAATATGCAGCAGGACTTACATTAAAATTAGAGAATATTGAAGCTTTTCAAAAACGATTTGAAGAGGTCGTGAGTTCTACTATTGAAGAACACATGCTCACACCCGAAATTGAGATCGATGCTGAAATAGAATTGAGTCAGATCACACCTAAATTTTATAGAATACTCAAACAGTTTGCTCCATTCGGTCCTGGAAATATGGCTCCTATCTTTATGACTAAACATTTAGTAGATAAAGGCTATGTACGAATTGTTGGAACGAACCATTTAAAGCTGGATATTCAATCCGCATTAAATCCACGCGAAAGTTTTCCTGCCATTGGTTTTGGCTTAGGGGAGCATTTTGATGCGATCCTACGTAAACAGATCTTCAGTTCTTGTTATACGATCGATGAAAATACATTTAATGGTATTACCAATTTACAGTTAAATGTAAAGGACATTAAAATAGAATAACTCACAAAATTTAATACAGATATTATGATATTTCGATCTTGTTTAAAACAGTTAATTATATTGTTATTAGTTCTAGCTGTTAATTTTAGTTCGTTTTCACAAGCTCAAAAGTATCAAGGATTATTGTGGGAAATAAGTGGCAATGGTCTTGCCAAGCCGTCCTATTTATATGGGACAATGCATGTAAGTAAGAAATTAGCATTTCATTTATCCGATGCTTTTTTTGATGGTTTAAATACTGTTGATGTCGTAGCACTTGAAACCAACCCGGAAACCTGGCTTGAAAATATGATGAAAATAGGCCTGAGTAGTTTGAATTCAAAATCGCTAAAAAATTATTTTAAATTCAATAGTCAAAATTTTTATGAAGACGCATTTGAAATTAATATCCCTAATAATAAATTCATAAAAACTCAATTGTCTGTTGAGCCGGAGAATATTAATGGTCTACTTTATAGATATTCCGGGTATACAGGAAACTTTGAAGAGTACACTTATTTGGATCTTTTTATTTTTCAGACTGCTAAAAAAACAAAAAAAGTTGTAACTGCATTAGAAGATTTTGATACAAGTGTGGAGATGGTAACAAAGGCTTCTCTGCCCGATAATGACAAAACGACTAAAAAAGATTTTCAAAAATACATTTCTCCATACTTATTAAATGAACAAATTGAAGACTGTTACAGAAAAGGAGATTTAGATGGTCTTGATTCTCTTCATAAATTGATGAACAGAAGTGAGAACTTTCAAAAATACATGCTGATCGACAGGAATATTATAATGGCCAATAATATGGATTCGATCATGAAAAAACAGACATTGTTTACAGCTATTGGAGCGGCACACCTTCCGGGTGAGCAGGGAGTGATTAGTTTGTTAAGAAAAATGGGATATACGGTTACACCTGTTCGTAGTTCTGTATCAAAGAAAAGCACTAATACGATGGCCCAGTATGAAAAAAAGCACACATCCCTTGTTTATACAACTCAATATGCAACTGATTCAAGTTTTAAGATAGATGCCCCCGGAAAACTTTTTGATATTAGAGGATTTGGGGAAACAGATGCATATATGTATACAGATATGACAAATGGAAGTTATTATCTCATAAAAAAGATAAATCTATTTGGAAAGTTGACAGGTTTAGATGCGGAACATCAATATAACAGACTTGATAGTTTGCTGTATGAAAACATTCCCGGAAAAATAGTGTCAAAGAAACACATTAAGAGCAATAACGGAATGAAGGGGGTTGATATTCTTAATAAGACAAGAAGAGGCGATTTTCAACGCTATCAGATCTTTGTTTCAAGCGATCATTTGTATATATTTAAAGTTGGAGGGGGTGATGAATATGTTAAGTCACAAGAAGTTCAGCATTTTTTCAAATCAATAACGTTTATTGAGAAGCCAACCCTTTCAACATGGAAGACATTTTCTCCTTCTTATGGAGGGTATCAAATAGCAATCCCATCCAATTACTCGTTTGATAAGCCAAAAGATTATGATTTTCAGTTGGAAAGGATTATTGGTTCTGTCGGAGATGATTACTATCTTTTTAATAGATCAATACTAAATGATTATAATTATATTGAAGAAGATACATTTGAATTAGGGCAATTGGCGATTGAATATGCGAAAAAGTTGAATTATCAAATTGAATCAAAACGAACCACTTTTGAAAATTCATGCCCAACATTATATGCAAAAAGCAAAAATATAAAAGGTTTTTATTTGCATTTTAAAATAGTAATTAAAAATGCTCAATATTTTTTATTAGCATGTAAATCAGCCTCAGAAAAAGAGCCTGAGGACTATTTTAATTCATTTAAATTTAAAGATGTGGTATATGAACCATTTAAAAATTATACCGATAGCACATTTCACTTTACTGTTATGACAGATTATAACGATAAGGAAAAATCCTATATAGATGATTTGTTAAAAAAAATGATGAATTATTCCAAACAGAAAGAGAAAGACAGGCCCTATCAATCAAAATCAATGAGCAAAGATTTCACTTCTGCAAATACCGGAGAGGTAATTAATGTAGAATTTTTTAAATGTAATGATTATAGAATGGACGAGTCATTGGATGCTTTTTGGGAAAAACAAATCGATCATTTTTTAGCTTATTCTACATTGTCTGTTCAGAAAAAAAAGGCTTATGTGCAGAACGAATTGCCGATGTTTGATCTGGTTCTGACAGATACCAATTCTGTTAGAGCAATTAAAATTAAGATGATTTTAAAGCAAGGGGTGTTGTATTCTGTAAATTCACTCGTTGATACCATTTCTCCTCCTACTAAATGGAATACAACATTTTATGAAACATTTATGCCTGATGATACAGTTATTGGGAAAAATATTTTTGTTAATAAAGTAGATGAGTTTTTTAGTGACGCAATCTCCAGTGATAGTCTAATAAAAGAGAAAGTAAATTCGCTCTATACTGAAATAAAATTCAAAAATGATGATGCACCTAAAATAATGAAATTTATTGCAGGAAAAAATTTTAATAATCTAAGTTTGAATGTTAAGTCAAGTTTGTTCAGAAGCCTGGGCATGCTCAGTAATAAAGAGATTACTGCTTTTTTGAAAAAAGAATACGTAAAGTATAAAGATTCATCTTCAATTCAACTTTCGATTTTAAATGCATTAGCAAGCCAAAAGAACAACAATTCAAGCATGTCATTTTTAGAGTGTATTAAAATGGAAACACCCCTTTCTTCATCAGAATATGAAGTAGAAGATGTTTTTTATCCATTTTACGATTCATTATCAGTTGCAGGTCCGTTATTCCCTTCTTTGTTTGACATAACTAAATATCCTGAATACAGGTCCAGTGTTTATCATTTAGCTTCCCGAATGCTAGATTCTTTAAAGATCAATTCTTCTGTTTATCTGCCAATTAAAAAAGATCTCTTGAGGGAGGCGAACGATGAACTAAAACGGCAAATTGCTTCAGAAGAATCATTTCAAAGTAACACCCAGTCTTTCGATAATTATGTTGATTATGAAAACATGAGTCCAGAAGCAGCAGCAGCAAAATTAGCAGAGCAACTGGCAGCAATGAATTATTCAAATTATGAAAATACAGGTGAATCCAGCTATTTAAATTACTTATTAGTTGATTATTGTAATTTATTATCACCATTCTATTCTGATCCTTCTGTTAAAAGCTTTTTTGACAAAGCAATGAAAACGAAGGACGACAAATTTAAAATAGAATTAGTCTCTATCTATTTGAAACAAAATATTCCTGTTCCGGATACGATTATCCGCAATTTGGCAAAAAATATTGAAACGAGACTTATGCTACTAAATAGATTGAAAGAAATAAAGCAAATCGATAAAGTAGGCCATGAGTACAAAGATCAAAAGGCTGTGACGTACGCAATGTTATATGCTGGGGAAACTGAAGAAGAAAAATCCGATAGCATAAAATTTATCGGAAGTAGATATGTGGAAAATAAGTATGAAAAAGGATTGGTGTATTTTTATACTTCGAAATTAAAAGGGGGAGAGAAAACTTATTTGGATTATGTTGCGATTCAACCGGCTGATACTAATAAAGTGATTTATAACTGCGATTATATTAATAGAAGAGTGAACTCATATGACGATGAGCAAAAAACAATAGATGAAAAAATAAATGAAATTTGCTATGAGTTAACGCTTAAAGGGCGAAGAAGAGTAAATAATAAAGGGAACTATGGAGGGTTTAATTATTTAGATAATTATTACCAAGATTAGATCATTTATCAAAGATAATGTTGTTAAATTACCTTTCTCTTTTGATCGGATTAATCTTTAAAGGATTTGCAGTCAACTCAGCAAATTGTTTTCTCGTTTTGTAAATATCAATAGCAGTGTATATCGCTTTCCGGAAGGACTCCTCTGAGGCTAAACCTTTTCCTGCAATATCATAAGCTGTTCCATGGTCGGGCGATGTACGTACAACGGATAATCCGGCAGTATAGTTAACGCCATTATTAAATGCAATAGTTTTAAATGGGATCAATCCCTGGTCGTGATACATCGCTAATATAGCATCAAAATTTTTGTATGTACCATTTCCGAAGAAGCCATCAGCCGGGTAAGGACCGTATGCAACAATGCCTTCTGCTTTTGCTTTCTCAATGGCAGGAATGATGATGTTTTTTTCTTCATTCCCGATCACGCCATTATCTCCCGCATGTGGATTTAAACCAAGTACTGCGATCTTTGGTTTTCGAATAGCGAAATCCTGTATCAATGATTTGTGTAGAAGTTGAATTTTTTTGAGGATCTTTTCTGTTGTCAATTCCTGTGCTACACGGGTAACAGGAATATGTCCCGTTACTACAGCTACACGTAGGTCATCACTTACCAGAAACATTAAGCTGTTTCCTTTTCCAAACTTCTCATCTAAATATTCTGTATGTCCTGGGAATTTGAATTCTGCTGATTGGATGTTCTCTTTATTAATAGGGGCTGTTATTAAAACATTGATCTTTCCTTCTGCTAAAGCATTGGTAGCCGCTTCTAATGATTTAAATGCATATTTTCCGCCTGCCTCTGTTTGTTTTCCAAATTCAATCGCTACTTCTTCTTCGTAAACATTAATAAGGTTAGCGCGCTTGTGATTAACTTCTGAAAGATCTTTGATCTGGTTAAAGCTGAAATCTTCTATGCCTAATGCTTTGCGATGTGCAGAAGCTGTTTTTTGTGAACTAAATAGCACAGGAGTGCATAGTTCAAGCATCTGCGGCTCCAAAAATGTTTTGATGATCACTTCTAATCCTACTCCGTTAATATCTCCTTGTGATATACCTACTATAATTTTTTCTTCTGTCATAAAAATTTCAAATCAGCTAAATTCAAAAGCAAAAGTACTTTTAATTTTTTATTCTTCAATCCAACCTACTATTTCTTCAAGAGAATTGGCTTCCAAAGTGGTCCACTTTTTTGTGATGTTGTTCCATACAACAACGCCTTGAGGGTAGCGTTCCGGACCGATCACCATATCATTTTGAAAGGCTCCATACCCATTGATAGTTTTCGAATTGTCGGTTTTGCACCATTTTTTGCCGATCTCTGTGCTTTCAAATTTTATTGACCGGCCATATTTAGAGTTTTCATCACTTTCTACACTAAAACTATTGCCGATCATTTCAAAAAGAATTTTAGTAACCAATTTCTTTTTAGTATCGATCAAAAATTTACCTCTTGAGCAGGAATAGAGTATCTCATTGTTAGCAGAAAGTTCGAAAAAATCATTTGGTGATGTGGCTGGCACTTCAGGAATGTCTCCAATCTTTTCAATCGATTTGTCTATGCCCACTTTGTAAATAGAAATATTCTGTTGGCTTTTATCATAGTTGGCATAAAGGAAAAATGAACGGTCGAGCCAAAATAGCTGCATCTTCCGTTTAACATCATCACCAACCAAAGGTTGTGGTTGTCCGTATCCTGCATCTTTTACCAGCAGGTCTTTTTTGCCATTGATGTAATAGGCTGTTATGGTAAATGGTTTTACTGTTTCATCGATCTCTACATCCGGACGTTGAACAGGATTAAAATTGGCATTTTCTACTTTGGCATATTTTTCTGTTTTGATGTTCAATACAGAATAGTATTTTCCCTTGAAAATATCGTTGGTGTGAAAAATGATACTGTCACCCCTACAGGCTATCAATTCACCTCTTTCGGCTACTAGTAATTTTTTAGTTTGAACATCGATCACATTCCCTATGCCGGTGATCACATATCGATTTTTATAGATCGTATTTTTCCCGATATCAAAACGTACATGATCGCCACTGGCTCCTGCTTTTTTTGTTGGAACAGAAATAACGGTTTCATGACCACTTAGAACCCCATTCACAAAATTATATCGAACAAGATGCTGCATATTATTACTAGCAGCATTTTCATCGTACTCTGCAATGAGAATAGATGTTTTCTTTTGTCCGAATGAAAAGAGTATTCCGGAAATAACAAAAAGAGATGTTAAAAGTAGCCTCAACGTAGAATGTACTTAAAAGTTATTCTTTATAAAATCATAGAGCAAACGTACTCCAACACCTGTGCCACCTTTTCCACGATACGAATCTTTTGCTGTTAGGTAAGCCGGACCGGCTATATCTAAGTGGATCCATGGATAATCGATATACCTGGCCAAAAATTTTCCGGCAGTGATACTTCCTGCATACGGTCCACCAATATTTTTCATATCAGCAATGTCTGATTTGATCAAGTCATCGTAATCATCCCAAAATGGCATTTCTGCAATACGTTCAAATGTTCGGTATCCGCTATCTTTTAGTTTGTTCTTTGTTTTCTCATCAGCTGTGCCCATGGCAACAATTCCGGATGTTCCTATAGCAGCAACAGCTGCACCTGTAAGCGTAGCAAGGTCGATCACCAATTTTGGATTGTATTTTTGAGCATAGGATAATGCATCTGCCAAGATCATTCGTCCTTCTGCATCAGCATTCAGCATTTCTACTGTCATACCATTATACATAGTGATAACATCTCCCGGCACATAGGCATTTTCTCCCGGACGGTTATCTGTAGCAGGAACGATACCGATCACATGAACCGGTAGTTTTGCTTTTGCAACAGCATATAAAACACCTGCAACTGCAGCAGCTCCGGCCATATCGCATTTCATCATATCCATGCTGTTAGGTGTAGGCTTTAAACTTAAACCACCGGTATCATACACAACGCCTTTACCCACAAAAACAACAGGTTGTTTGTTCTTCGCATTTTTGGGTTTGTATTCTAAAATACTGAATGTAGGAGGCTCTTTACTTCCCAGGTTGACAGAAAGTAATCCGCCCATTTTCAAGGCTTTTATCTTGGCTTTGTTGAATATCTCTACACTAAAACCGGCCTCTTTACCTAATTTTTGGAATTCTTTGGACAGCTGTGTGGCTGTTAGGAAATTAACAGGCTCATTCACCAATGTTCTGGAGATATTGGTTGCATCAACAATTGTTTTTAGCTCATCCAATTGAACTTGATTGATGCTCTTAGAAACAACTGCGATCGTTTGAAGTGAATGTTCTTCTTTCTTTTTGTCTTTTTTATATTTCAGGAATTGATAGTTGCTCAAAGCCATTCCTTCAATAAATGCAATTGTTTCTTCCTTTTTTGCATCGCCATCAACAACCGTTATGTTGTCGATCTTAAGGTCTGTAATGTGTCCATGCACAGTGCTTCCCGC
The DNA here is from genome assembly GCA_016786925.1 of Bacteroidia bacterium. Lineage (GTDB taxonomy): Bacteria > Bacteroidota > Bacteroidia > 2-12-FULL-35-15 > 2-12-FULL-35-15 > 2-12-FULL-35-15. Next base: position 10,205 of record JAEUTU010000043.1, on the reverse strand, counting down.
TCTTCTTGCAGCATCGATCGTTAGGTGATGCTCTTTTTTACTTTCAATTGTTTGAATGAATATGTAACGATCCAGATGATTAAAATGGATAAATTTCTTGTCGTTTTTATGGAGCTCATTTTTTATAAAATCGATCTCAGGTTTTGAAAAACCATGTCCGTTGAAATTATAATTTTTTCTACACAACAAAACAAGGCTATCCTTGTTATTAATTGTGGACTTTTTAGTGATTAACGTCATTATTATTCGTAATTTTGTTAGCTGTAAATGTAGAAAAAGAATTTACTAAGTTTTTCACTATTTATTAACCGATTATCAGTTGTAAAATGACCATAGATTCCCTATTAAAAAGAGCATTAAATTTTGAGTTTTTGAGCCAGGAAGAGGGTGTTTTTCTCTTTAAAAATGCCCCCACTGCTGAGTTGATGTTTGTGGCGAATGAGCTAAGGAAAATTCAAAAACCGGATGGAAAAGTTACCTGGCAGATCGACCGGAATGTGAATACCACCAATGTTTGTATCGCTAATTGTAAGTTTTGCAATTTTTACCGTATTCCGGGACATGCTGAGGCCTATATCACCGATATTTCAACCTATAAACAAAAAATCGAAGAAACCTTAAAATATGGTGGCGATCAGCTATTATTACAAGGGGGGCATCATCCCGAATTAGGCTTGAAGTTCTATGTGGATCTTTTCAAAGAGTTGAAAAAGCTGTATCCTAACGTAAAATTACATGCCCTAGGGCCACCTGAAATTGCACACATTACCAAATTGGAGAAATCAACCCATACGGAAGTATTGAAGGCCTTGAAAGATGCGGGAATGGATAGTTTGCCGGGAGCAGGTGCCGAGATCTTAAATGACCGGGTACGCAGATTGATCTCCAAAGGAAAATGTACCGGCAGAGAATGGTTGGATGTGATGCGTGCCGCTCATCAGCTGGATATTTCAACCTCCGGAACAATGATGTTTGGGCATATCGAGACCATTGAAGAACGCTTTGAGCACCTGGTTTGGATACGTGAAGTACAGAGTGAAAAGCCAAAAGATGCGAATGGATTCCTGGCTTTTATTCCATGGCCATTTCAAGATGATGGAACATTGTTGAAACGAATTAAAGGCATCAAAAATAACGTAAGTGGCGATGAATATATCCGTATGATCGCTATGAGTCGAATCATGTTGCCAAATGTGATCAATATTCAGGCAAGCTGGCTAACGGTTGGGAAAGAAGTAGCTCAATTATGTTTACATGCCGGAGCTAACGACTTTGGTAGTATCATGATCGAGGAAAATGTGGTATCGGCTGCAGGAGCGCCTCATAGATTCACCTCCCGATCCATTCAGGAGGCTATTCGTGAGGCAGGATTTGAGCCACAGTTGCGTACCCAAAAATATGAGTATCGTCAGCAACCTGCAGATATGGTAGAACAGGTGATAAATTATTGATTGTGAAATAAAAAGCGTAAATTAGAGTTCTATTTTTAGACTGTGTTTGATGAAACGGATACTACTTTTTATATGTTTTTCATTTTTCTTTATTGTTAGTGCTTTTGCAACTCACAATAGGGCGGGAGAAATTACGTACAAACATTTACCTCCTTCCGGATCGAATGGTAGCCAGTATAGGTATGGTATAACTATTACAACATATACAAATACCTTTAATACAACAGCCGATCGCTGTGAACTTACAGTAAATTTTGGGGATGGTGACAGCGCAATTGCGCCTCGTATCAATGGACCTTCTTCTCTTTGTCCGAATACCCGTGATGGGGTGATGTTATCTTCTCCGGCTAATACTAAGCTCAATATTTATTATGTTGAGCATGTTTATTCTGGTTCCGGCTCTTACATAATCACCGTTGAGGATCCGAATAGAAATGCCGGTATTTGTAATATCCCCAACTCAGTGAATGCTTCTTTCTTTTTAAGAACCGAATTGGTCATCAATCCTTTTTTAGGTTCTAATAGCTCTCCAACATTATTAAATCCACCTTTGGATATGGCTTGTGTGGGTGAATGCTTTGAACACAACCCGGGAGCCTATGATGCCGAAGGGGATAGTTTATCCTATGAATTAACAACTTGTTATGCCAATGGTGCTCCTATTTTTGGATACACTTTGCCTCCGAATATGGGCATTAATAGTATCAATGTTTTGAATGGAGACCTTATCTGGTGTACTCCCCCTCAGATCTGTCAATACAATGTGGCTATCCTCATTAAAGAGTATCGACTTTTTCAAGGCGTTCGTTATTATGTAGGTTCTATTTTGCGCGATATGCAAATTGATGTCGCTTCTTGTTCCAATAATGCCCCTCAGATCAATAACATTAATGATACATGTGTGGTAGCCGGAACAAATATCACCTTTGGTGTGACTGCTACTGATCCTCAAAATAATGTGATCACTTTAAGTGCTACAGGTGGCCCGTTTCAATCTTCACCTTCAGCAAACTTCCCGACAGTTTCAGGTTTAAGTCCATTAACAGGAACTTTCAGCTGGACCCCGTCTTGTACTCAGGTGCAATTGATGCCGCATTTGGTGACGTTCAAGGCAGATGATAATCATCCGAGCACACCATTGGTAAATTTTGAATCGGTATTCATCCGTGTTATTGCACCTGCTCCAACAGGCTTAACTGCAACGCCCAACGGAGCAAGTATTTTGTTGAATTGGAACTCCCCTTTTTGTAATGCTACTACAGGGGCTAATCCTTTAAAAGGTTTTTATATCTACAGAAAAAATACGTGTGATCCGTGGGTGCATGCTGATTGTGAAACAGGGGTTCCAAGTTACACCGGATATACATTGATCGGAACTACTAATGCTACTACGTTAACCTTCACGGATAACAATAATGGTCAAGGTTTGATCCATGGAGTCAATTATTCATACATGGTTGTTGCATATTACAATGATGGTTCTCAAAGTTATGCTTCAACAAAAGTGTGTGTACAGCTGGTGCAGGATGTGCCTATTATTACGAATGTGAGTGTGCTAACTACGAATTCTACTTCAGGAAGTATTTGGACACACTGGGTAAAACCGGTTGGCAATTCAAGTAACCTGGATACAATTGTCAATCCTCCTCCTTATGAATATCGATTGATGGTTGCTCAAGGGTTTAATCCTTCTCAAACAGCCTTTTCTCAGATAGCATCCTATTCTTATGCATCCTTTTCTCAATTAACAGATACGGGTTTCGTGCATACGAATATCAATACTGAAACAAGTCCTTGGACCTATCGTGTAGATTTTTATTCAAACGGCCTATTGAAAGGATCAACACATACCGCTTCTTCTGTTTTCCTGTCATCCAGTCCTGCGGGAAACGAAGTTAATTTATCTTGGCAAGAGATTGTTCCTTGGACCAATTACCAATATTTTATATACAAGGAGATCCCACAAGGTTCAAGCACATTTGTTTTGATCGATAGTACGATCAATAGAACGTATGTGGATACAGGATTGGTAAATGGAGTAAACTATTGTTATAAAGTGGTTACAAAAGGAGAATATTCCGATCCTGCATTGCCACGACCATTGTTCAATGCTTCACAAATTAAATGTGAAACGCCAATAGATATTGTTCCTCCTTGTCAGCCAAGTTTTGCTGTTAACAACGATTGCGATAATGTTGTCAATACGATCACCTGGACAAATCCAAATTTAACTTGCAGCGATGATGATGCGGTGCAGTACAATGTATATTTTTCTCCAACAACCGATGGAACACTTCAGTTGGTGTATTCTTCAACGGATATGAGTACCACCACGTTCATTCATAGTTATGATTATGAAGGAACACCTTCTGTTGCAGGTTGCTATGTGGTAACCGCTGTTGATTCATTTGCAAATGAAAGTGTGATCATTAATAAGATATGTGTTGATAATTGTCCTGTTTATGAATTGCCGAATGTGTTCACTCCCAATGGAGACAATATCAACGAATTCTTCATTCCTCTTCCATATCGTTTTGTGAAAGATATAGATATCAAGATCTACGATCGTTGGGGTTTATTGATGTTTGAAACGACTGATCCGGATATTTTCTGGGACGGAACAAATAAAGACACGAAGATCCCTTGTAGTGATGGTGTGTATTATTATGTATGTACTGTAAATGAGATCAGAGTGGAAGGCATTGTGCCAAGAACTTTAAAAGGATTTGTGCAGTTGATCAAACAAAATCCTAAACCAAATAATTAGTGTATGTTTTCCGGAATTGTTGAAACGCTTGGCGAAGTTGTAGAACTCAAGAAAGAACAAAGTAATCTTCATTTAACAATAAGATCTGAATTCTCCAAAGATCTAAAGATCGATCAAAGTGTTGCTCACAATGGTGTTTGTTTGACAGTGATAAAGATTCAAGATGATCTATATACTGTTACCGCAATTGATGAAACACTTCAAAAAACCAATTTAGGATATTTGAACGTTGGGGATAAAGTGAACTTGGAAAGATGTTTAAGATTGGGCGATCGTTTGGATGGTCATATTGTACAAGGTCATGTAGATCAAATAGCTACATGCATTGATGTAAAACAGAGCGATGGGAGTTGGATATTTACTTTTGAGTACGATGGTTCTTGTGGAAATGTAACCGTTGAAAAAGGATCGATCTGTGTGAATGGTGTAAGTCTTACCCTTGTTAATTCAAAAGCAAATTCGTTCTCCGTTTGTATTATTCCATATACGTTCGATCATACCAATTTTAATTCTATTCAAGTTGGAACAATTGTGAACCTGGAATTTGATATTCTCGGTAAGTATATCAGCAAGCTCATGCCAAAGTAATCCTGACAGTGATTAAAAAAATATTTTCATTTTGTTTGATGGTGTTTATGATAAGTGTTGGAATAGCCCAGCCCACTTTAGATACCATTCGTTCCGAATTCAGAAAAAAACCTCATCCTTTTGTCACCTTAAATTCAAGAAATTCATTCGTTAATAATGAAATTGTAAACGTTTTTGGTATAAAGGCAGGTCTTAAGTATGGAGATAAATTGAGATTAGGAATTGGCTATAATCAACTCTACAATCCTCCTAAAAATTTAAATGAAAATTTTGAATACATCAATGAGTTGGGCAAGCCTTATATTATTTCAAAGGGATTGAAGTTTTATTATTTTTCTGCTACTGTGGAATATGTATTTTATCAGACAAAACATTGGGAGATAGGGATGCCTTTACAATTAGGTGTGGGGGAGTCTTATTATCAATACGAACTAAATGGCATCAAGACAAAAACCAATAGAAATGTCAACTTGATCTATGAACCTGCCATCTCGGTTGAGTATAAAATATTCAAATGGGTAGGCGTGGGTGCTGATTTTGGATACCGTTTTATGTTTGCTAATACTAGGAAATTGAATCAACAGCTAAACTCCCCAATTGTCACTATTGATCTGATGATCTATTATCGTGAAATATTTAAATCGCTATTCCCTAATACGAAGTTGGCGCAAAAGATCTAACTAGACTCTTACTCCAATAACAAGTACATCATCCACTTGCTCAAGAACTCCTTTCCAGCTTTCAAATACATTATTTAGATTTTCTTTTTGTTGTTGAAGGGTATTCTGATGCTCTTTTAGAAGGAGTTCCTTAAAATTTTTACTCATTAGTTTTTTTCCTTTGTCTCCCCCAAACTGATCAGGGAATCCATCTGTAAATGTATAGATGCAATCTCCTTTCTGAATATCAACAGTATGAAGTGTAAATGTTTTAACTTCACCTTGATGTAATCCAACCGGAAATTTATTGGCTTTGTATTCAATGATCTCATTGTTACGGATAATGATAACAGGGTTGTTGGCAGCAGCAAAAGACAATTTCATGTTTTTAAAGTCGTATGCGCATAATACAGCATCCATTCCATCCTTTGCATCGGTATCTGTTCCATCCGGATTCAATGCTTTGATGATCTCTTCACGTACATTCTCAAATACTTTATCAGGTTGTTGAACTTTTCGTTCTACGACTACTTCATTAAGTTTAGAAATATTCAATAGACTCATAAATGCACCCGGAACTCCATGTCCGGTACAGTCGCATGTAGCAAGTAAAAAGATGCCATTACTGGTTTGTTGTGCCCAGTAAAAATCACCACTCACAATATCTTTTGGTTTGTAAAGAACAAAATGTTCGGGAAGATTATTCTTTAAAAGTGTATCAGATGCAAGCAAAGCCCTTTGAATTCGTTTTGCATAGTGAATAGAATCAAGAATTTCTTTGTTCTTTTCTTCAATTATCTCTTTTTGATGTGTGATCTCGATATTTGCTTTTTTCTTTTCTCTATAACGCTTAAAAGAGATAAAAGCCAATATAATCACCAATATTAATCCGGCAACAATTGTATAGGTAATGATGTTCTGACGGGCGATCCGTGCATCTTTCACTTCCTGTTCTTTTGTGAGTAGCTCGATCTCTTTTTGTTTTTTTTCTGTATCGTACAATGTTTGCAGTTCATTTAATTGTTTGGTGGACGATTCATTAATCAAGGAGTCTTTCATTTTAATATACTGACTTTGATAATCGTAGGCTTTATCGAATTGTTGCATATTCGAATAGGTTTGTGAAATGGCGAGCAGACCATCTTTATATTCTTGTTTGAGTCCGTGCTTTTTAGATAAATCCAGTGAATTTAAATGATATTCCAATGCTTTTTTATAATCTCCTTTTGAACTTAGAATAGACCCTATACTGTAATCAATATTAGCGAGAGCCATAAAATTTTGTGATTCTTCAGAAATTTTTCTGGACTTTAAGTAATATTCTAAAGCTATGTCATATTGTTTAAAATGATCATAAGAAACATTGGCAATGATAGTGTAGGAGAACTGCAACCCATATACATCATTAATCTCTTCCTGAATGGCGATTGCTTTTTTTGCTGTCTCAACAGCCTTTTCATATTCTCTTAATTGTTCTAAAGCACTTGCTTCCATTACATAAGCCAGTGCAACACCACTTTTGTCTCCAATTTTCAACCTTTTTTCACGACATTTTTGAGCATAATCTACTGATTCCTTGAACTTTTCTTGCATGTAAAAAGCTCTGGAAATATTGTATAAACACATGCCTATTCCATAATCCTGTTTTACTTTTTCAAATATTTTCAAGGCTTTGAAAAGATATTCAGTCCCTACTTGATAGTCTCCTTTTAGGTTATAAGTGTTTCCTAAATTTTGATAGGAATTTGCAATGCCTTTTTCATCTTTCACTTTTAGACTAAATTCCAACCCTTCTTTTTGCATATAAATAGCAGAGTCAAACATTGTCTGTTCAGTATAAGTGCTTGATATATTCCCTAAACAGCTGGCAATTCCTTTTATGTTGTTTATTTCTTTATATATTTTTAGTGCTTTAAAAAAATAATTTCTTGCAATTGGCATTTCGTGAGTCATGTAGTAGTAGATTCCAATTACATTGTATGAGGCAGCTGTTGTTGGTGGATATTTTGTTTTTAGTGAAAGCTCCAATGCTTTTTCTCCGTATTCCTTTGCCTTTGTGGGTTCAGAAACTTTATACTCAAATCCTATCTGTGCGAGTAAACTTGCTTTGGTGGTGTCGTGTTTCGCCTTAGATAATAAATTCTCCAGACTGTCTATTTTGTTATTTTGCGAATAAGAAGAAGTCGTATAAATAAAAACAGCGAATAGAATAAAAAGTAGTTTTTTCATTTGAATGGTTTGAAGTCCTTCAAAATTAAAAAATCTAAGCCAAATGGCTTAGATTTTTTAGTATTAAATTGTATTTTATTATCTGCTTGCAAGGAGGGTAACATGTCCCATGTAATCGTAGTATTTGTTCCTGAAATCACGGACCTCGATCTTGTAAACATAAACTCCATCTTGGGCAATGTCATTTCCTCCATTTGCTCTTCCGTCCCACCCTTTTTCTATATTATCTGTTTCAAAGATCAATTCTCCCCACCGGTTGAAGATCATCATTCTAAACTCAGTTATTTCTTGTCCTTTTGCCGTAAAGAAATCATTCGTACCATTTCCATCAGGTGTAAAAGCATTTGGAATATAGATCGTGAACACCGGTTTTATTTCTACTGGTATGGTAAATGAATCTTTACAACCTTCTAAACTGGATACATGTAAGGTTACTAAGTATTCTCCTTTTCCGGGATAAGTGTGTTGTGGCTCTATGATCGATGAGCTAGTGCCATCACCAAACGTCCAGGAGTGAGTGGCGGCATTTACAGAGTTATTCAAGAATTTATACACCGGGCTGATCACTGTTCCATCTAATGCTTCAGCAGTAAATAGCGCTTTTGAAGGTGCATACACTGTTACGGTTGCAGTTGTGTTTTGTGAATTGGTACAACCATTTACAGAGGTAACAAAAACATTAACAGGATATGTTCCACTTTGTGTATAGGTATGACTTGGTGCAATTGCATTGGAACTATTTCCATCTCCAAATGTCCAGCTGTATTGTGCCCCGTTGTTCGTAGTTGAGTTGTCCTGAAAGTTCAATGTGACCTCACTGCAAGCTGTTCCTGATTGAGGCGATACACTGATCACAGGTAATGGATTAACCGTTACTGGTATTGTAGAACTGATACTATTATTACAAAGATCGGTCACAGTAACAATGTAATTGGTATTGGTATTCGGATACACTGTAAATGGTCCACTTCCTGTTCCAAGATTATTGCTCCAGTTGACCGTTACCGGCCCTGTATTTCCTGATACGATGGCAGATAATGTTGCTGAATTGCCATTGCAGATAGTTGTGGCCGGACTGGTAGTTAAATTGGCCGCTGTTAATGAAGTAACATTGATAGATATTGTTTCTATATTACTTGTACATCCATTCGCATCAGTTGCTACAACAGTATAATTTGTTGGAGCATTAGGACTAACCGTTTGTGTTGCACCAGTTCCGACTCCGGTCCAGTTATAAACATAAGAGCCATTTCCTCCTGTTGCACTGGCACTAATAGTTGTATTTTGACCTAAGCAGATGGTTGTGCCACCACTTGCTGTTAATGTAAGAGGTGCAGGTTGAGTAATGCTTACAGCTGAGGTCGATTGACATCCATTGGCATCCGTTACGGTGATATTGTATGTTCCCGGAGAAAGCCCTGTTGCACTTGCTCCTGTTCCTCCATTTGGCAACCATTGATAAGTGTAACTTGGAGTTCCTCCTGATGGTATTACAACAGCTTGTCCGTCAGACAAACCATTACAACTTATAGGGAATCCGGCTGTACTCATACTTAATTGAGCAGGTTCGGTAATGGCAATACTTGATGTCGATGTACAATTGTTTGCATCGGTGACTGTTGCCATGTAGTTCCCTGCTGCCAAACCTGTTATACTTTGAGTGTTTTGAACAGGAGTTGTATTCCACGAATAGGAGTATGCTCCTGTACCACCTGATCCACCAACAATTGCATGACCATTATTCAGACCATAACAAGTAATGTTACTTACGATCATGGCATTACTGATCAGAGCAGGAGGTTCATTTATTTGAAAATTTGCAGTAATACTGCACCCATTATTATCTGTGATAATAACAGCGTAGTTTCCTGCTGTTAAGTTATTAGCAGTTGAGCTTGTTTGAACAGGTGTTGTATTCCATGAGTAGTTGTAAGGGGCTGTTCCTCCCGATACATTCACACTGGCACTTCCTGTATTGTCATTAAAGCATAGTGTATTGGCAAAGCTTGATGTATAGGTAAGCGCTGCTGATGGTTGAGTAATGGTGCTTGTTGCTGTGCTGATACAGCCATTAGCAGTAGTAACTGTGAATGTATATGTTCCGGGTGCAAGATTATTTACTGTAGCTGTAGTTGCACCATTCGACCAAGCGTATGTATATGGTTGTTGTCCTCCATTTACATTGGCCGTAATGCTACCGTTATTTGCTCCGAAACAGCTTACATTCGTACTGCTGATGAGAATATTGCCGGGTGCCTGACCACTGCCAACTACTGTTGTAGCACTGCTTGAACAACCTGCAGAATTGCTTACCGTTACAGTATATGTACCTGCTTGCAATCCCGTAGCATTTGCATTGGCTCCACCGTTTGGTAACCATTGATAATTAAACGGACCATTACCCGATGTAATTTGAACACTTGCTGTTCCATTCGATGCACCACAGTTAGCATTAGTAGAATTAATATTCGAGGCTATTCCAGTCACAGTAATACAAAATGAAAAGGTCTG
>JAEUTU010000100.1 GCA_016786925.1 Bacteroidia bacterium | reverse complement strand
TTTTTTTGCGGTAGGTGTAAACTTCAGTAATGACAATGAAGGAACGGTACGTTTAAAAACAAACTCTTACAATGCAGCTATGTCGTTCACCAAATTCATTGGTGGTCGTCATAAGCATAATATTACATTAGGTTATACGATCGGTTATAATACGAAGACAGTAGTATTGGGCGGTTTAACCTGGAACAGTCAGTGGGATGGCACGAATTACAATCCGGGTTTAGGAAGTGGTGAGCCTGGTGGTGGTGGAATTGGTTATTTGGATATGTCAACAGGTTTGGTTTGGAATTTTACGACCACCCATTTATTTAGAAGTTCATTAGGTTTTTCCTTCCATCACTTTACAGCACCGAATGTGAGTATAGCAGGAGGAGCGGATAAGTTGATCCCGAAATTTTCTGTACAATGGAACATTGGTTATAAATTGAGTGAAACGAGCAATACTACATTGATGCCAAGTTTGATCGCTTCGCAGCAGGGAACATCGTTGTTATTGAATGGAGGTTTGAATGTAAAATATGTATTGGAAGAACGTTCACGTTATACAACACATCAGAGCGACAAGGCTTTTTACATAGGCGCCTTTTACCGCTTCAGAGATGCAGCTTTTGTGACCTTCCGTTATGATTACATGGACTTTTCGTTCTCAGCAGCTTATGATGTTAACATTAGCGGTTTAACACCGGCAACGAAAACGGTGGGTGGCTTTGAGTTTATGCTCATGTACAGAGGTATCTTAGGAAAGAACCAAAACTCCAAACGATCAAGTGTGAGATTTATGTAATGGAATTTTAATTAATAATTCCATTTTAATTATAAATTTGCGTTCGCAAAAAGTTCTTAATTGTCCGGGTGGCGAAATTGGTAGACGCACCATCTTGAGGGGGTGGCGAGAAATCGTGGGAGTTCGAATCTCCTCCCGGACACATTTATTTCCCTACAATTTCCTGTAAATTTTTCTTGATGCGTTCCGATATCTGATCGGTAGGAAGATCATTGTCTTCATAGCCAAACGGATCTTCAATTTCTTCGGCAATTAATTCCAAACCGGCAAAAGCATAAAAAACGAAGAGTACCATTGGTATAGTAGCCCATTTAAAATCATCAACCAATCCAATTGGAAGTGTGATGATGTATAACAGAATGATACGTTTAATGAAAGTGCTGTAGGAATAGGGGATAGGAGTTGATTTGATGCGTTCGCAAGCTCCTGCATTATTGGTGAAAGAGCGTAATTCTTCATTCAACACAATTAGTTTTTCTTCCGAAATAATATTGTCGGTTCTTAATTTTTCAATTTCAATGTATAATTGTTGCGCAATTCTGTTAGGTATATGATTGTAGTTTTTTAGTTCGGAAGGATGGAGATTAGGGTGTTCTTCTAATAGTTCTTCTTTATACCCACCACGTAAATGTTCTTTTAAAGCAAAAGGGTAATTGCTAATTAATATTCTGAAATTGTTTTTCAAATCTTTTTTATCAGAAGGAATATAAGCATTCAGTTTTAGCATTAGGTTGCGAGTGTTATTTACCATATCACCCCAAATTTTTCTTCCTTCCCACCAACGATCGTATGCCGTGTTTGTGCGGAATACCAATAACAATGACAATACAAATCCAAGTAATGAATGCAGTACAGTTGTACTTCTTAGTTTAATAACTTTCAACTCAACATCTAAGTAGCATAATGCAGCTGAATAAACTGCTAATCCGATCATGGCAGGCAATAGCATGCGGAATGAATCGGATTTATGAAAATGAAAAATGAGTTTACTCCAGTCCTTTGGGTTATATGCTTTCATGTGTTTTGTAATTAAAAGTGCGTTGCGAAAAGATCGCAACGCACTTTTATAATTGCTTATTGTAATTCAATTATGCTTTTACACTCGCACGGATGATATTCAATGCACCACCAGCTTTGAACCACTCAATTTGTTGAGCATTGTAGCTATGGTTTACTTTAAATTCTTCTTTGCTGCCATCGGCATGTGTTAATGCAATAGTTAACTGCACGTTAGGAGTAAAAGAAGTTAATCCTAATACATCAATTATATCATCTTCTTTGATCTTATCATAATCAGCTGCATTAGCAAAAGTTAATGCTAACATTCCTTGTTTCTTTAAGTTTGTTTCGTGAATACGAGCAAAAGATTTTACTAATACTGCTTTAACACCTAGATGACGAGGCTCCATAGCTGCATGTTCACGAGATGAACCTTCTCCATAGTTCTCATCACCTACAACAATAGACCCAATGTTTTGAGCTTTATACTGACGTTGAACAACGGGAACTCCTTCGTATGCTCCTGTCAATTGATTTTTAACGCTATCTGTTTTATCGTTAAATGCATTTACTGCACCAATTAACATGTTGTTTGAAATATTATCTAAGTGACCACGGAATTTTAACCATGGACCAGCCATCGAAATATGGTCGGTTGTACACTTGCCTTTAGCCTTAATTAATAATTTTAATCCTTTAAAGTCAGCACCATTCCATGCTGCAAATGGATCTAATAATTGCAAACGTTTAGAAGTTGGTTCAACCAAAACTTGAACTTTACTTCCATCCGCAGCAGGTGCTTGGTATCCTGCATCTTCCACTGCAAAACCTTTAGTTGGTAATTCATCACCAACAGGAGCGTCTAATTTTACTTGTTCACCTTTTTCATTCGTTAAAGTATCAGTAATTGGATTAAAGCCTAAATCACCTGCAATAGCTAAAGCAGAAACAATTTCAGGAGATGCTACGAACGCATAAGTGTTCGGGTTACCATCCGCACGTTTTGCAAAGTTGCGGTTGAACGAGTGAACGATGGTATTCTTTTCTTGTTTTTCAGCACCCATACGATCCCACATACCAATACAAGGTCCACAAGCATTTGTAAATACTACAGCACCACACTCATCAAATACATTTAAGAATCCATCACGTTCAATTGTATAGCGAATTTGTTCTGAGCCAGGATTGATCATAAAGCCTGCTTTCGATTTTAATCCTTTTGCTTTTACTTGTTTAGCAATAGATACAGCACGAGCAATATCTTCATATGAAGAGTTAGTACAAGAACCGATCAAACCTGCTTCAACTTTTAACGGCCAACCATTTTTAACGGCCTCTTCTTTTAATTTAGAAATAGGAGTTGCTAAATCTGGAGTGAAAGGACCATTAACATGTGGTTCTAATTCAGATAAATTGATCTCAATAACTTCATCAAAATATTTAGAAGGATTAGCATAAACCTCTGCATCTCCAGTTAAATGTTCTTTAATGCCATCTGCTAAGGCGGCAACATCGGCACGGCCAGTAGCTTTTAAGTAACGGCTCATTGAATCATCATATCCAAATGTTGAAGTAGTAGCTCCAACTTCAGCACCCATGTTACAAATAGTACCTTTACCGGTACAAGACAAACTTATTGCACCTTCACCAAAATATTCGATAATTTTATCAGTACCACCTTTTACAGTTAAGATACCTGCTACTTTTAAGATCACATCCTTTGCACTTGCCCAACCATTTAATTTACCTGTTAATTTTACACCAATTAATTTTGGCATCTTTAGCTCCCAAGGTAAACCAGCCATTACATCACATGCATCAGCTCCACCAACACCAATGGCAATCATTCCTAAACCACCTGCGTTTACTGTGTGAGAATCGGTTCCTATCATCATTCCTCCTGGGAATGCATAGTTTTCCAACACAATTTGATGAATGATACCAGCACCCGGTTTCCAGAAACCAATACCGTATTTATTAGATACAGAAGCTAAGAAATTAAATACTTCTTCGCTCTCTGTTTTAGCTCTATCTAAATCCGCTTTAGCGCCAACTTTTGCCTGAATTAAGTGGTCACAATGAACAGATGAAGGCACTGCTACTTTAGGACGACCAGCTTGCATAAACTGTAATAATGCCATTTGAGCTGTTGCATCTTGCATAGCAACTCTATCCGGATTAAAATCAACATAAGCTTTTCCACGTTCGTAGTTTTTGGCTTCAAAAGAAGCATCTAAATGCGAATACAAGATTTTTTCTGCTAATGTTAAAGGGCGACCTAAGGATTTACGAGCAGCTTCAATGCGAGCTGGCATATTTGCGTAAACCTTCTTAATCATTTCAATGTCAAAAGCCATAGTTTTTATTTTTTAATAGTTTAGTTTAGAAAGAGAAACTGTTTATGTTGTTCTATAAAGCGTTGCGAATTTACTAATATTATAAAACTTCATCAATAAAAAAGGCGCAATTATTTTTCTTGCGCCCCTTTTGATTTCAGGTAATTGATAATGGTGATATAACCTTTATCCTGTGCTATTTTTAATGGTGTGTCGTCAAAGTCGTTCTTTGCATTTACATCGGCCCCTTTTTCGATCAGCATAACCAGAATGTCATATTTCCCGGCTCTCGCTGCACAATGCAATGGAGTATTTCCACCATCGTCTTTGTCTGTTATTTTACAACCTTTCGACAAGAACAGTTCAGCCAATTCTTTGTCCGGAGCAGGTTTATCTTTTGCCGGTTTCGCAGAAGATGCGTATAGAATAGACTTGTGTAAAGGGAAAATGTTTTCAGGGCTAGTAAAGCTAGCGCATTTTCCTAAAAAATATTTAACAAGTTCAGGTTGTGAGTTTTCGATGGCAATCTGGAGTGGAGAAGAGGTTAGTAGCCCATTCTCATTATTAATGAGTGAAGGGTCTTTTTTGATGGCAGCTTCTACCATGTTAACATTGCCTGTTTTTACATAATCCAAAAATTTTCCATCTTCAAAGAAGGAGATCTCGATGATGGTATTTTCACCTGCTTTTACGGTTACACTACGACTGTATTTTGATTTTTTATCGGATGAAACAGCTTCTATTTTATTCTCTCCGACTTTAAGTGTTACTTCCTTTGGGGTATAGGCTTTTACTGCGATCACCACTGTTGATCCATTGATCTTCACGGAGCAATCCATATCGGCTGCTAAAGTGCCTTTTGCAGTGCCTTTTCCGGCAGGTGCAGCAGCTTTTTTAGCTCCTTGCGCGAATGATGTTGATGGAATTGCAATGAAGAGGATGAATATTGAACTTAATAAAAGTAGTTTTTTTGACATCATATGTATTGTTTTTGCTCCTTAAAAATAAGACAATTATCGCAAGTAGGAGCCGTTCATGGCGAATAAACTTACTAACATTGTTAAAAAAAAAGCGATCACATTTCTGTGATCGCTTTTTATATGATTGTGCTTCGATTATTCAGCAACTTGAACCATTTTGAAAGGAACGTTGATGATCGCTTGGTAATCTTCTCCAGCTTCTAACATATCCTCATCATCTTCTTCGTAATACCAGTTGATCACAACTGCGCTTCCGCCTTTATTGATAGCCTCTAATTTCTTGAATACATCCAAGATACATTTAGATGAACTTGTATTGAAATATTCCAATTGGATATTTACGTTTGTGTTTGCTTGTGGTTTAGCAGCATACTTCTCTAACCAATCAACCAAAGGCTTGTAAAACTCGATAGAGTTTTCAGGAATTGAGCGTCCTTTGATTTCTAAAAAGCCTTTACCTGTATCAAAAGTGATAGTTGGTGTTTTTGGTGTTCCTTCAATTGTAATTGTTTCCATACGTTATTGTTGTTGTGAGATTTTGATGTTTAAACTAAAAAATGAAAATTTATCGTCTACAGGTGCAAAGTTAAAATTTAGTTTTTCACCCGTCTTTCTTGCAATGTCAATCATACCTAATCCACCACCACCTTTTAAAGACATTTCTCCGTTGTTCAATACAGCTTTGTAATAGTCTTTTAATTCTTCTTTTGATAAAAGGTTGATATCTTCCAATCTTTTTTTCAATCCGGCAACATTCTCATTTTTGATATAGTTACCGGTAATAATATTGTACTGATTATCAATTCTGCCTATCATAAAAATCGCAGAACGGATTTTATCACTTTGGTCTGCAGCAACTTCATCCATGTGATGGTAAAGATTCTGCAAGCACTCAACCAAAACATTGTACACCTTCTTCTTGATCTTTGGTTCCTCCTGAAGATTATCCAGTTTAGATTCCATGATCTGTAAAATAGATGTCAATAGTTCAGAAGTAATATCGCCCTTGAATGAAAGCATAATATTATTACGCTCCATTTTATCGTAAAAATCGTAAATATCTAACATCATAAGTTAAAAAATCGATAAAGCTTATTACTTTGACTACTAAATGCTATAGCAAATATATAAATTAGTTTTATTAATCAAATTTTATTTGAAAAATATAAAAGGAAGACTGTTTTTTAGCCTTCCTTTTAATATATTAATGCATGGTAAATGTAAAGGTATTTCCGTTTATGGTCAAGGTTGCTTGACTATCGCAATTACCACTACCAAAATCAACCGTTCTGGTTGCTAACCCCTCCGGTGTCAGGTCAATTGTTCCTTTTTCAATCCATTTGCATGAAGATCTCTTGATAATAGGGCTAGAAATGTTTACACTGTAGGTTTTTCCATCTCTGTTCTTGCCATTCGCATTCCCTGAGAAAGAGAACACATCGTTGTAAGGATCATTGTCGCCAAATCCCGCTGTTTGGGTAAGTGTACGATCACATTCCCACTCTAATGTAGCGTTGCTTGGTGTTACACATTTTCCTTTAAATACTTTTGTGTTAAATCCGTATTGTGCGGAGTGTGTGATCTTGATACTGTCTACAGCATAAGAATATCCGTCAACAGAGAAGTTCACCAAATTGATCTTTACGTAGCTTCCGATCGTTAACCAGTGATCAGAAAAGGTAGCAATGATCTGCCCTTTGCGTAATTTTCCGTCAATGGTGTCGATACAGCCTACTGTTCCATAGTCTAATGTCATTGTTACAGGAAATCCGTCCAACGTATCAGCAGGATCGATGATCACCGTTGGACATGCGGCACGCATATTCTTCAACATTTCTTTTACACCTTGCTCGTTGATGCCATAATTATTGATGCGTGGAGCCATTTTAGTGAACTCTGTTTCGCAGATATTGTTGTCGATGGCGGACTGTGTTTCTGTATCCGGTTCTTCTTTTTTACAAGAATTAAGTGTTACAGCTACAATTCCAATGATTGTGAATGCAGAAAATAAAATACGTTTCATAGTTTGTTTTTGAATTTATATACAAATATAATAAAAAATGGAATTTGCAAGCAGATTCAGTTAAAATCTAATCCCGATCACTAAAATGTCATCAACTTGCTGGTAACTGCCCTTCCACTGGTTGAAGGTTTGTTCCAGCTCATTTGCCTGGGTTTGCATGTTTTTGTCTTGAATTGAAAGTAATAGCTCATTGAAGCGTTTTACCATGAATTTCTTCCCTTTTTCTCCTCCAAACTGGTCGGCATATCCATCACTGCTCATATAAAGTGTGTCTCCTTTTTTTAGCTGGATCGTATGACAAGTGAATTTGCGGTCCGGATCCAGTTGTGAGCCCCCGATCGGATTTTTATCAGCATCTATTTTCTTGAATTCCTGTCCATTAACAATATAAAGTGGACGATAGGCACCGGCATATTTTACTTCATTGGTTTTTGTGTCAATACTACATAGTGCTACGTCCATTCCATCGCTGGTGTCAACCACATTGGTGCCTTGTTTGAGGGCTGCTTGAACACCTTGATGGAGAGCATTTAAGATAAAATCCGGTTCTGTGATCCCATTTTCGCTGATGATCTGATTTAGTAAGTTATGCCCGATCATACTCATGAATGCACCCGGTACTCCATGGCCTGTGCAATCTACTGAAGCAATGATCTTTTTCCCATTCTTTACTCCGAACCAATAAAAATCACCACTTACAATATCTTTTGGCTTGTAAACCACAAATGATTCAGGGAAATGCTTGTAGATCTGTTCCAATGGAGGTAAGATGGCCAGCTGGATACGTTTTGCATATTGAATACTGCTGGTAATATCTTTGTTTTTTTGTGCTAACTCCTGTGTACGCTCTTCTACTTTCTCTTCCAGGATCTTGTTTTCACGCTTGATGGCGCTGGTTCTGTATTTTAGAAAGCCCCAGAATCCTCCGATCACAAGGATCACACAGATGGTATAGAACCATTTGGTTTGCCAAAAAGGAGGGTTGATCCGAATGTGTAATGTTACTCCATCATTGTTCCAGATACCATCATTATTGGCAGCGCGAACTCTGAATACATAATCGCCACCCCTTAGTTCGGTATAACTCGCATAGCGTTGCGTGCTTGCAGGCGACCAATTCTCATCTACACCTTCAAGTTTGAAGGAATATTTATTCTTTCCAGGCATTTGATAGTCTAATGCAACAAATTCAAATGAGAAGAAATTTTGTCGCCAGGATAATTCGATATACTTTTTATCATAGATCAAGGTATCCATTTCTACCTCCGAACCAAAGCGTTTGTAAGAAGTGATCCTTACGGTTGGAATATTCTGATTGTCGATGATATTCTCCGGAAAGAATGCATTGAATCCATTAACACCACCGACAAATATTTCCCCTGTTTTTTTTGATTTAAAAAATGCTCCCTGGTTGTGTTCTAGTCCTTGCAATCCATCATTCACATCATAATTTCTGAATGCAGAGCCATCAATATTACTAACATTCGGATTGAATTTAGAGATTCCTTTATTAGTGGTCATCCAAAGGTTGCCATTCTTATCCGGTAAGATGCAATAGATATAGGCATTGGGCAGGCCGTCTTTTTCGAAGAAGTGGGTGAATTGATCTGTCTTATAGTTGAGTTTGTTTAATCCGTTGGTAGTTCCAAACCAAATGTTTCCCTGAAAGTCCTCATAGATATGGTTAATAGAGTTGGAGCTGATACTGTTCTGTTTTTCATCTCTTGTATAAGATTTGATCTTTTTGGTTATTGCATCTATTTTATTTACTCCACCTCCTTCAGTTCCAACCCAAATATTGTTGTTGCTGTCCTGAAAAATGGTATAAACGTTATTGCTTGTTAAACCATTGTCGGAATTGTAATTGATAAATTCTTTTTTGGTTTTGTTATAAGAAAATAATCCTCCTCCATAGGTTCCAATCCAGATCAAACCTTGTTTGTCTTCATAGATGGTAACAATAGTTGCATTATCCTGAGGAATGAAAGTAGGGTAACTTGTTGCTTTTTTTGTTCGTTTGTCATACGACAATAATCCTCCTCCCCAAGTTCCGATCCAGATCAGGCCTTCCTTATCTTCACACAAAGACAGAACGGTTTTGTTATTGGCAACAGATAAATGAGGGTATTGAACGTAGGTGTCCGTTTTTCGATCAAGTGTAGTTAAGCCTCCATTTTTTGTTCCAATCCATAGTATTCCATCTCTATCTTCTAGAATAGAGAATACATCATTGGTGATCAAACTATTATTACTGTCATCTCTTTTTTTGTAATATTTGAATTTGCTACTTGAACGAAAGTGTACATTTATTCCACCACCTTCAGTACCTACCCAAACCGATCCTACTTTATCATGAAGAATGTATTTGGTCTGATTGCTGTTTAAACTATTTTGATTTTTTTCATCGTAATAGAAATGTCTGAATCGTCCTGTCTTTTTGTAGTATTGATCGATCCCTCCGCCATAAGTTCCTATCCATAAAACTCCATTGGCGTCTTCTGTAACAGATGTGATCCTATCATTTATTAAACTATTGGAATTGGATGGATTGTTTTTTAAATGATTAAGATATTTTCCGGTTTTAGGATCAAAGATCTGTACCCCTTCACCATAAGTTCCTATCCAAAATATTCCATCTTTATCCTCTAAAATACTTCTAACCTTATTCGCATTTTCATAGATCAGTTGACCTTTGCTATCTAATTCCTGATAATTTTTAAATGATTTGTTTTTTTTATCAAATACATTCAGGCCACCTCCATAAGTTCCTATCCAAATTCGGCCATCACTTGCTTCTAGCAAACACCAGGCACTGTTATTCGATATAGAGTTAGGATCCTTCGGATTATTTAGATAGCGTGTGAAGTTCTTCGTTTTTCTATCAAATGCATTCAAGCCTTCATCCGTTCCAACCCAAAGAATTCCGTCTTTGTCTTCCAGGATAGCTCTGACATTATTATTGCTTAGACTGTTTTTAGAATTTTGTTTGCTGATATAATGAGTAAACTTTCCTGTACTTAAATTGAACGCATCTAATCCTCCTCCATTTGTTCCGATCCATAACACACCACTTTTATCTTCAAATAAAGAGTAGATGAAATTGTTGGATAGTGAATTTGAATCTAGTTGGTTGTGTTTGTAAACAGTGATACTGTATCCATCGTATTTGTTCAATCCATCCTGTGTTCCAAACCACATGAAGCCACGGCTGTCCTGTAGAACACAGTTTACAGCACCCATGGATAAACCTTGCTCCGCTGTTATGTGAGCAAATTTCAGCTCTTGTGCAAACAGAGAAACATTACCCCAAAAGAGTAGAATAAATAGTAGTTTTAAACAGATCTTATTAAGCATAAATGCTATTTAAGAAGTAAAGATAAATAAAATAGAATAAACTAAATTTTGATGCCTATTACCAGGATGTCATCCACTTGTTCGAGTGCCCCTTTCCATTCCAGATGTTTTTTATTGAGCAATTGTTGTTGCTGCGGCATATCAAGATCTTGAATTTCCAGTAAATAGTTTTGAAACTGTTTGTATTTAAGTTTCTTCCCTAACGGGCCACCAAATTGATCGGCATAGCCATCTGTAAAAAGATAAATAGTATCACCCTTTTCTAACTGAACAGTTTGATTACTGAATTTTTTGCTTTCATAATTTTCATGGTCGGCACCAATCGCGATCTTATCCGGCTTTAGTTCGATCAATTGTTTGTTTCGGATAATATAAACGGGATTGTTGGCACCGGCATATTCCATGGTCATTTTTTGAAAATTAATGGCGCAAAGCGACATGTCCATTCCATCTTTGATCGAGTTTAAATTTTTTGCCAATTCTCTATTTAGGTAGGATAGAGCGTCTGCCGGACTATTTACTGAGCGTTCGGTGGTACTTTGATTAAGTATGGTGCTGCCAATGATACTCATAAGTGCACCTGGAACACCATGCCCCGTGCAATCAACTGCTGCGATCACAAAAATATTTTCTTGAGGCCTTTCAGCTGTTGGAGTTGTTTTTAAACTCGTAAACCAGTAAAAGTCTCCGCTTACAATATCCTTTGGTGTATAATAAATGAAATAATCTTTTAGTGCATTTTCAATGCGTTCGCTGGGAGGAAGGATCGCATGTTGAATGCGTTGTGCATACGTGATACTGGCTTTAATATCCTTGTTCTTTTCTTCGATGATCTCATTCTTTTCTGCCAGTTGCTCATTCGATTTAGCCAATGCTAAACGGGCAATGATCTCTTTCTTTGTCAGATTAGTGCGTGTATTGATAAGTAGGATGGTGAATAAAGCTACCGAAAGTGTAAGTAGTCCTCCATTGGTAAGTAGTTCATCAATGGAAACCGGACTATATAAATTAAAGCAGATGATGTTGGCGATGAAGGATACAGCAACGATCCAGATCGAATATTGGATCTGCCATAGAACAAGCATGCCCGCGCCAATGAATAAAGCAATATAAGCAAATGTGTGTTTTTGTATCTCAGAAATATCCATCACATTGTACATGTAGGCATTTTGAATAGCAATACCCATAAATGGAATGAATGCAAGAACGTGTGGTTTTTCGGTGAGTTTATGTCGAAACAAATAACCGATCAAAGTGGCCAATGATACCGTTATTCTCCAGATCAAAAAGTCGGTGAAATGTGCCGGAACAGTGAAGTAATCTCCAATTGCCCAAAGAGGATTCAATACAACAGCTACCCAAACGACTATCATGTGGTATTTGTAGGCAGCTGCATTCAGCTCCTTTTTCCATTCATTACTTGTTAGTCGGTGAGGCATGTGTTTCAATTAATGAAATCCAAATTTAGGCAATTAAGCAATATTAATTTTACTTTTGCAAAAAATACTTCTATGCAAACAAATAAAAAGCAACTATGGTTTAAAGAGTGGTTCAACTCTCCTTATTACCATTTGCTTTATAAAGATAGAGATCACCGTGAGGCCGAGATGTTCATCGATAATCTGTTAACGCTACTTAAGCCTGCAACTGATTCAAAGATGCTAGATCTGGCTTGTGGTAAAGGACGACATTCGATCTATTTAAATAAGAAAGGATATGATGTAAC
>JAEUTU010000099.1:0-17500 GCA_016786925.1 Bacteroidia bacterium | reverse complement strand
ATTGACAGTATCAATGGCAGTTCTGCAGTTAAGCTGCAGGCTTTCACCACTGACTTATCATTCCGCCTACGCACCCTTTAAACCCAATGAATCCGGATAACGCTTGGATCCTCCGTATTACCGCGGCTGCTGGCACGGAGTTAGCCGATCCTTATTCTTACAGTACAATCAGCTCTTTACACGTAAAGAGGTTTTTTCCCGTACAAAAGAAGTTTACAACCCATAGGGCCGTCATCCTTCACGCGGCATGGCTGGATCAGTGTTTCCACCATTGTCCAATATTCCTTACTGCTGCCTCCCGTAGGAGTCTGGTCCGTGTCTCAGTACCAGTGTGGGGGTTAATCCTCTCAGATCCCCTAGACATCGTAGCCTTGGTGAGCCGTTACCTCACCAACTAGCTAATGTCACGCATGCTCATCTTTAACCACCGGAGTTTTAATATTAAAGTGATGCCACTCTAATATATTATGGTGTGTTAATCCGAATTTCTTCGGGCTATTCACCAGTTAAAGGTAGATTGCATACGCGTTACGCACCCGTGCGCCGGTCGCCACCAGATATTGCTACCCGTGCTGCCCCTCGACTTGCATGTATTAGGCCTGCCGCTAGCGTTCATCCTGAGCCAGGATCAAACTCTCCATTGTAAGTTTGATATTGCTCTTCCATTTAAGGAAATTATTTTTTTCGGATTTGTTTCTCAACTTATTATTAGAACATAATAATAAGAGGGATACTTACTATTTCTTTGGCTTCATCAATATTTTCAAAGAACTTATTTATATTAATCTCTTGATTGCTCAAGACTATAAATTCGTTTTAAAAGAACGTCCCGTTTTGTTTGGGGCGACAAAAGTAATCATACTTTTTTAATCTGCAAACTTTTTTCGAAAAATTTTTAAATTATTTTTTCGCTTACTTATTTGCTTCAATGAACAGCGCTTTATTTCAAAAGCGGGCTGCAAAAGTACTAAACTTTTTTAATCTGCAAACTTTTTTCGAAAAATTTTTAAATTATTTTTTTCTACTTGTTTTTTCAGAGAACGAGTGCTTTTCTGTAAAGCGGGTGCAAATGTACAGTCTTTTTCAATACAAACAAGTATTCTAATACTTTTTTTTAGGAAAAATGCATATAATGCTGATTTGCAGCTTTATAATTTTCTGTAATCCCTAGCACAAATAACTCTAACCAGCATTATAGACCTATTTAATATATTATAGTATCTTAGCGCTTAATAAGTATAAGCCAATGAAATTAGTACATCTACCTGTTTTTATAACTCTTATAACATCACAATTCATATTCTCACAGGAGAGTCAAGATGAAAGTGAAACTACTATATATAATAGTAAGGGCTTTAATATTGGGTTGAATATCGGTTCGTATTTTCCCAATAAGTATACTGCTAGTCTATATGACGGCTACGGCTTTGATATAGATGGAAAGAGAAACAGCTATGAGAATAGTTTTATGTATAATAAAATCATCATGGAATATGGTGGTGGCTATGGACAAACGGATTATATAGCTCAAGCTTTGGGTGTTGCTCATGGTGAATGGACATTCAATGAAAGCGATATGCCCGCCAACATGAGATACAATCCCGCTTTCTTAATTGGTCTTTTAGGACGCTATTCAGTTGATAAACGAAATGCAATCATTATAAATCTTCATGGTAGCAAGATCAATGTGTCCGGCAATTTCACAATAACCACTACTACCTCTACTCCTATTAACCAAATACCAAGAAACATTCAAACATTTGCCATTAGAGGAGCAGAACAACGATTATTGATACAATTTGGTTTTCAGCATTTATTTGGAGAGAATGAAAAATTCAATTTTTTCGCAGAAGGAGGATTAAATATAACTGTTGCAAAGTTTGACAAGAACGAAATACTTATCAATGACCTATTTATTGATCTAGCCCAATCATATAATGTAGCAGGCAATCCAGCTTACGTAATTAGAAGACCAATAGGTACAGGATATGGCGCGTTTGCCGGGCTGGGGTTGAATATTGGAATTAGTGAGGAGTTTAGAATACAATTATTATACAGTCCAACACTTGAAAATGTAAATATAGTAGAGGACGCCAAATTAAAATTACAACACGCAGCTAGTTTAAGAGCTTATTACAACTTCTAATCTATTCTTATGAGCAAAACATCAAAACATCCAAAAGGTCTATATTATCTATTCTTTGCTGAAATGTGGGAACGCTTCGGCTACTATTTAATGCTGGGTATTTTCACGCTTTACTTACAAGCCGATGAGAGTAAAGGAGGCTTTGGGATGAGCAGATCTGAATCCTTCGACATTTTCGGAACCTTTATCGCCTTAGTATTCCTAACACCATTTTTAGGTGGTTTGTTAGCAGACAGAAAATTAGGTTACAGAACATCCATCACTATTGGAGGATTGATGATGGGAACCGGCTACTGCTTGTTAGCCGTGCATAACATAACAGTATTTTATGTTGCAATTTTCTTGATCATATTAGGTAATGGATTCTTCAAGCCAAATATTTCTACCCTCCTTGGAAATTTATATTCAGAAGAACAATACAAGGATAAAAAAGATGCAGGCTTTAATATTTTCTACATGGGTATTAATATAGGGGCGTTCATTTGCAATTTCTTCGGGGCTGCTTTGCGTAACTATTTTAGCTGGGGACATGCTTTCATGGCTGCAGGGATAGGCATGTTTGTGGGTATTATCATTTTTTGGGTCGGAGTAAAACATTACAAACATGCAGATGTTTTGAAGCCAACTAAAAAAGAAGATGCTTCTTTATCAAGAATATTCGGATTGACAATTCTACCTGCATTTATTGCTGGTATTGTAGGCTGGATGATCCCAGGAAATATTTTCGGCAATGACTCAACCGATGCCTTTATTTTTGGCTCTTTACCAGTTGTTTATTTTTATTTCAATTTATATGCGAAAGCGTCTGTGGAAGAGAAAAAGCCACTTGGTGCAATGCTTGCCATATTTGCGGTAGTTGTAGCATTCTGGGCGGTGTTCAAACAAAATGGAACAGCGCTCACTACTTGGGCAGAATCTTATACAGATCGATCAATGCCGGCAGCTGTTTCTTCAGGAGCAGAAAAACTAAAATTAGCGCAGACCTTGACCTACAAAATGGATACGATCAACAAAACCGATCATCATTTCAGAAAAGTATTGGACGCATCAGGAAATCCTGTAAAAGAATATACGTATAACGACTATTACAAGAACATTCCGGCTTCAGAAAAGCCTGCTGAGGGCGAAGCTACCAATCTGATCAATACAGAGATTTTCCAATCAGTAAATCCAGGATGGGTAATCCTTTTAACTCCAGTTGTTGTATTATTCTTCAGTTTCTTAAGAAGAAAAGGTAAAGAGCCGAGCACACCTGCGAAAATTGCATGGGGATTGGTGATCAGTGCACTCAGCACATTTGTAATGGTTGCAGCTGTGTATGTTTGTGACAATGGAGAAGTAAAAGCAAGTCCGTGGTGGCTTATTGCCTCTTATGGAGTGATCACCATCGGAGAATTGTTTTTAAGTCCAATGGGCTTATCCTTGGTTTCAAAATTGAGTCCTCCCCGACTAACCGCATTGATGATGGGAGGATGGTTCCTCTCCACCTCTATTGGAAATAAATTATCAGGTATATTAGCCACGATGTGGGATAAATACGAAGATAAATCCTACTATTTCCTTGTGAATTTTGGTTTATTGATCGGTGCAGCGTTGATCATTTTTATGATGTTGAAGTGGTTAAATAAAATATTTGCAGAGCATTCCTAATGATCTTACAAGAGTTAATTACAGCCCAGGAGAAAGCACTTCGAATGATTGAAGTTGCTGAAGAAAGAGCTTATTTTCAGAATTCAAAAACAGAAAAAGAATTAAATACTCTTTTATATGATCTCGCCTTTGAGCTTTATGGAATAAAAAAATTTTGGCACAAACGTATTGTCAGAGCAGGCAAAAACACTTTATTCCCTTATAGAGAGAATCCGGAAGACCTTGCCATCAGAGAGGATGAGATCCTGTTCTTTGATTTCGGACCTGTGTTTGAGGACTGGGAAGCCGATATCGGAGATACTTATGTAATAGGAACAGATCCTGATAAACTGAAACTGCAAAAAGACGTAAGAGAAGCCTTTCAAAAAGGAACAGAATACTTCCAAAACAATAAAACGATCACATGTTCTGAACTCTATCAGTACACATGCCAACTAGCCAAAGAATATGGATGGGAATATGGAAATGAACATTGCGGGCATTTAGTAGGTAAATTCCCTCATGAAAAGCTTTTGGGAGAAGTGATTGAAAATTACATTCATCCGGACAATCATTTACCTATGAGAAGGCTAGATAAGTTTGGAGTTCCGCTGCAATGGATCTATGAAATTCATTTTATTGATCCCAAAAAAGAAATTGGAGGATTTTACGAACGATTATTATTGGAATGATCACATCATTTTTGTTCGTTTGATCAAATAAGGCATTAGTACCTGATCAAAGCCAAGGTTGATGTCGGCCTCCACAAAATCGATCTTGTACTGACCACATTTTAATTTTAATTCATTTTTAAAATGTGTCATTTGTTGGAGATATGTTTCTTTGATCTCATTAGGATGTAGCTTTAGCTCCTCCCCTGTTTCCATATCTACAAAGCGATATGGCCTGTTATCAAAATCGAAATCAAGCTCTTTTGATCGATCATTCACATGAAACAATATGACTTCATGCTTATTATGCTTTAAATGTTGCAAAGCAGAAAACAACTCTTCTGACCCGGCCTGAGAATCCATCATATCACTAAAGATAATGACAAGTGAGCGTTTATGAATAATTTCAGCTATTTGATGAATGGCTTGTATAGCAGAAGTAGAACGATGATTTTCTTTATCGAACGGTTCAAGCAGTTTTTCAAGCTCAGCAAAAAGCATTTTATGATGCAGTGAACTCGACTTATCAGGAGTATGTATATCTACTTTCTCTGAAAAAACACTTAGTCCAACTGCATCTCTTTGTCTTTTTAACAATTCAATCAATGCAGCAGCGCAGTATACAGAGAATGTGATCTTATTATGTTTGTCGCCTGCTAAGTCGGCAGCAGGAAAATACATGGAAGAGGAATTATCAATGATGATATGACAACGCAAATTTGTCTCTTCTTCATAGCGTTTAATAAAAAGCTTATCTGTTCTTCCAAAGAGTTTCCAATCGATGTGTTTTGTGGATTCACCTTTATTGTACAAGCGGTGCTCGGCAAATTCGACACTAAAGCCATGGAATGGACTTTTATGTAAACCGGTAATAAAACCTTCTACCACCTGCTTTGCAATAAGCTCGAGGTGAGAGAATGGCTGAATCGCTTGTCTGTTAATGGTTGGAACCGGCATAATAAAAAAATAAGCAGTTGGTAATGTTTACCAACTGCATATTTATAAAAATCTAAGATTAAAGTAATGCTTTTAATTTTGCATCTAAAACAGATTTAGGAACTGCTCCTACCTGTTTGTCTACCACTTGTCCACCTTTAAAGAAAAGGATCGTTGGGATATTTCTGATACCGAACATTGCCGAAACGTTAGCATTGTGATCGACATTCACTTTACCAACAACAGCTTTGCCGTCATAATCTTTTGATAATTCCTCTACAACTGGTCCTACCATGCGGCAAGGCCCACACCATTCTGCCCAAAAGTCTAATAATACAGGTTTGTCTGATTTTGCTACTAACTCATCGAAGTTTGCGTCTGTGATTTCTAAAGCCATTTTTTTTAGATATTAATTATGAATAAATGAATGATTTATAATTTCAATTTAACCCTATAAAGATAAAATTGTATTTCGAAGTAGTCAAATGATTTGCCAAAAAGTTTTCAGTGACATTGTGACATTAAAACCTGCAAAAACAGAATATTTCGGCAAAATATTTGTTATAAAGTCATAAATAATGGAACTCATCCATATTTTTTTGATATTTTGCAATGCAATTTTACTGAAATATGAAACTTTTTAGTCTTACAAATAACTCCCAGTCGTTCAAACGAATTTTCAATACAATTTTGTTTGTTTTTCTTTTCACACAACTATCGAATGCCCAGTTTAGCTACATCATTAATGGAACGGTAAAGCAAGATGGAAAGCCTTTACAAGGAGCGATCGTAAGCGTTTATAATTTCGACAATGAAAAGATCAAAGATCTAACAACAAATGCTACTGGAAATTTCACCTATAATCTAAAGCCGGATGAAGAGTACAATATCTTTATCACAAAAGAAGGGTACAACACGGCTAAGATCATTTATTCTACGATCGGACTAGGAGTTGAAGATTCAAAGAAATTCAAAGGAAGTTCTAATCCGGAGATCGAGATCTTTGAAATGCCTAAAGATCCTAAGTTAGTGACTAAGATCAACGAGACCTTCAATAAACCATTAATGAGTTTTTATTATAGCTCTGATGAGAACAAAATGGTCTCTGATGATGATATTCTTCAGTCGATGAAAAAAGAGCAGACGGTTCTACAACAGCAAGCCTTCGAGGAAAAAAACAAAGGAGCCGCAGCAGCAGAAAAAGAAGCTAAATATGCTGCAGCGATCAGTAAAGGCGATCAAGTATTAGCAGCTCAAAATTACAAAGCAGCAAAGGATGCCTATAATGAAGCCTTGGTCATTAAATCGAGCGAAGTCTATCCTAAGAATAAATTAACTGAAATAGACAAGATCATTGCAGAAAATGCCGAAAAAGAAAAATTGGCTAAGGAAAAAGAGCTTAACGATAAATATAATGCTGCAATTCAAAAGGCAGATAAAGCTTTAGCGAGTAAGGATTTTACAACAGCAAAAGCAGCGTATTCAGAGGCTTCTGCATTAAAAAGTAATGAACAATATCCAAAAGATAAGATAAGAGAGATTGAAGCGACTACAGCTGATATGGCTGCAAAAGAAAAGGCGGAGAAAGAAAAAGCTGCCAAAGAAAAAGAATTGAATGATAAATACACGGCTGCAATAGCTAAAGCAGATGCAGCTTTGTTTCAAAAAAATTATGAGGCTGCAAAGGCTTCTTACACAGAAGCTTCCAACTTAAAACCAACAGAAGCATTACCAAAAGAAAAAATAGCAAGCATAGATAAGTTGATAGCAGAGAATGCCGCTCAAGCAAAATTAGCAAAGGAGAAAGCGGATGCAGAAGCAGCAGAGAAAGCTAGAATTGCAAAAGAAAAAGCAGATGCGGAAGCTGCAGAACAAGCACGTATTGCAAAGGAAAAAGCGGATGCAGATGCCGCATTAAAGGAAAAATTGGCAAAAGAAAAAGCTGCTGCTGATGCTGCAGCAGAAAAAGCACGTTTAGAAAAAGAAAAAGCAGATGCTGAAGCAGCAGAGAAAGCCAGAATTGCAAAAGAAAAAGCAGATGCGGCTGCGGCAGAGCAAGCACGTATTGCAAAAGAAAAGGCTGAGGCAGAAGCTGCATTAAAGGAGAAACTGGCAAAAGAAAAAGCAGCGGCTGAAGCGGCAGAAAAAGAGCGTATTGCTAAGGAAGAAGAAGCAAAAGCATTTGAGCGTAAGTACAAAGCCATTCTAACAAGAGGAGACTCAGCTATAGCAGTAAAGAATTTTGACAAAGCGAAACAAGCTTTTAACGAAGCGTTAACGATCAAACCAAATGATGAATTACCAAAAAGTAAATTGAAAGAAATTGATGTAATGATCGCGAATGCGGATGCATTTAAAAATGATCTTGCGAAAAAATATCCTATTGGCGTGACCGAAGAAGTTGTAAAAGAAGGAAACACCAAAGTAACCAGACGCATTGTGGTAACAGGTTACAAAGGAGTTCTTTACGAAAAGAAAGAAACCAATTTTGGTGCGGTTTACTTCTTCAAGGATGGGAACGCGATCACAGAGCAGATCTATAATTCAGAAACAAAGGTGAAATAGTTTAGCTTAATACAGGGAAACACAAAAAGTATTTCTTTACTGTCTTCGCTAATACATCAATACTCAACTGATCGGAAGCTTCCGCAATGTCTCTTACTACTCCATCTTTGAACAAGATATTGATACGGATCTTATCAGCGCGGTAAGCATCATTTGTTACATTTCCGGTGAATACAAAATATGCAGCTTCTTTCTCTGTAAGTCCTAATTGTTTTTTGGCTTTATTTTTAAAAGTTGCGATCTTATCCTCTTTAAAGGGTTGATTTTGAAGTTCGATCTTAAATAAATTTCTATTTACCAATTGCTTACACAACATGGATAAAACTCTGTCCTCATGATCAACCCATACTTTTACAGAAGACATGATATCATAATCATCCAGTTTGGCAAATGTATCCAGCAGTTCAGGCTTTTTAATAAAATCGGATTTACTGTATTTATTGTATAAAAATGTTCTTAGCTGAGGTGTGCAGAACAACTCTACTTTTTTCTCAGCCAATTCTTTTGCTCTCTGTAAAATGTTCACCAATAGGTTTTCGGCACTCAACACTGTTTTATGCAAATACACTTGCCAATACATCAATCTACGGGCAATTATAAACTTTTCGATTGAATAGATTCCTTTTGCTTCCACCACTAATTGATCATTCACAACGTTCAGCATTTTAATGATACGATCGGAGCTGATCACACCTTCCGAAACACCTGTAAAGAAACTATCTCTCTTCAGGTAATCCAAACGATCCATATCCAGCTGACTGGAGACCAATTGATGCAAAAATTTCTTTTTGTATTTATTCTGAAATATTTTGATCGCTACCGACAAATCACCTTTAAACTCAGTGTTTAAACGATCCATCAACAATTCGGAGATATCCTCATGATTGATATTATTCACAATGCTATGCTCCAAAGAATGTGAAAAAGGGCCATGACCTATATCATGCAGCAATATGGCGATAGTAACACCTTTTGCTTCTTCTTCGGTGATCTCATGACCTTTAGAACGGATCGTTTCAATGGCTTGTCCCATCAAATGCATGGCACCCATGGCATGATGAAAACGGGTATGTAAAGCACCGGGATAAACCAGATTCGTTAAACCTAATTGTTTGATCCTTCTTAATCGCTGAAAGTACGAGTGATTGATAAGATCATAAATAATTTCATAGGGTATAGATACGAAACCGTAAATTGGATCGTTAAATATTTTCAACTTGTTGGAAAATGTATTCATTGGTGCAAAGATAATTTATCTTTTTTTAACAGTGCTTTTCCTTCAAAAATAGCTAATTTTAAGAACTGAAAAACGAACGAATTATGGAGAAAATAAATGTTCTATGGGCAGATGACGAGATCGATCTATTAAAGCCGCATATACTATTTTTAAAAGATAAAGGCTATGAAGTAAGCACGGCAACAAGTGGTGATGAGGCAATTGAGCTAGTGGAGAAAAACGCTTTTTCTGTTGTGTTATTAGATGAAAATATGCCGGGCTTGACAGGCTTGGAAACACTTAATAAATTAAAAGCAAAGAATCCTCATCTTCCTGTGATCATGATCACTAAAAGTGAAGAGGAGCATATCATGGAAGATGCGATAGGATCTAAGATATCCGATTATCTGATAAAACCTGTTAATCCGAATCAGATACTTCTTTCATTAAAAAAGACATTGGATAACAAGCGTTTGATCAGCGAAAAGACAACCTCCAACTACCAGCAGGAATTCCGTCAGATAGGAATGACATTGAGTGATCGGTTGAGCTGGACTGAATGGCAGGATGTATATAAAAAATTGGTGTATTGGGAGCTTGAGTTGGAGAAAAGCAAAGATGAAAGCATGTTTGAGATCTTAAAGATGCAAAAATCGGAAGCCAATAAACTTTACGGAAAATTCATCGAAAACAATTACATCGGCTGGTTAAATGGGAAAAATCCGAATCCTCCCCTATTCTCTCATACTATCTTCAAACAAAGAGTAGCACCGCTATTGGATAAAGATGAAACTACGTTTGTTGTGCTGATCGATAATTTAAGATACGATCAATGGAAGATCATTGAGCCGATCATTACACAGTATTTCAAAGTAGAACAAGAGGAATTATACAGTAGTATTTTGCCTACTGCAACTCAATATGCCCGAAATGCATTTTTTGCAGGATTGATGCCTAGCGAGATCGAAAAACGCTTCCCTAAATTGTGGTTAAATGATGAAGATGAAGGTGGAAAGAATATGCATGAAGAAGAGCTATTAGCAGAACAGTTGAAGCGCTTGGGTAAGGATATTAAAATGAGTTACCACAAGATCACCAATAATGCAGCAGGAAAAAGACTTTCTGAAAACATCAGTAATCTGATGCAAAATAAATTGAATGTGATCGTTTATAATTTTGTGGATATGCTTTCTCATGCCAGAACAGAAATGGAAGTTATCCGTGAATTAGCGGATGATGAAAAAGCTTACCGATCCATCACGCTATCGTGGTTTGAACATTCGCCATTGCATGATATCATCAAGCAGATCGCTGCTAAAAAGTGTAAAATGGTGATCACCACCGATCATGGAACGATAAAAGTAACCGAACCAAGCAAGGTCGTTGGCGATAAGAATGTAAATACAAATCTGCGATACAAACAAGGCAAGAGCTTGGACTATGTAAAGAAAGAAGTTTTTGAGGTAAAGAATCCTGCTGATGCATTTTTGCCAAAACAGAATGTGAGTACAACCTATGTTTTTGCAAAAGAGGATCTGTTCTTTGCTTATCCTAACAATTTCAATTACTATGTAGGTTATTACAGAAACACTTTCCAGCATGGTGGAGTTTCGCTAGAAGAGATGATCATTCCATTTATTTCACTAAGTACAAAATAATGAGAGCATTTCTGTTTCTATTTTTTGCGATCATTATAGTAGGGTGTGATCCCTTCTATTCTTTATCCTTTTCTGCAAAAAATGACACAGACAAGCCTGTTTTCATAAAATTTAAAGGAGAGCCAGACAGCACGATACAGATTGCACCCCGCATGGAGTATCTCTTCAACATTCAACGTGGTGTAGGATTCGCTAAAGAAAAATATCGTAAAGGAACCTATCAAGACTGGTTTCACGACAATTCAATGATCGTGACTATTGTGAGCGAGAACGCTGTCAAAAAGGTAAAAAAAGGAAAATGGAAGTATCATGGTGGTTATATCAATGGGAAAGCCACTTATCACATTCGAAATTAAATGAAACATCAGATCAAAATCAATAATACCAGCGAACTTCAGTCTGCAGCACAAGAGTTCCTTAAAATCTGTTCAGGTAAAAAGATCTTTGCATTTACCGGAAATATGGGAGCGGGTAAAACGACATTCATTAAAACAATATGTGAGGAAATGGGTGTGCTGGACACAATAAGCAGTCCAACCTTTTCTATAGTAAATGAATACCGTACATCAAAAGGCGAAAAAATATTCCATTTCGATTTTTACCGCATAAAAACTGAGAGCGAAGCCTTTGACATGGGATATGAAGACTATTTGTATTCTAATGCCTATTCATTCATTGAGTGGCCAGAAAAGATCGAAAGTTTAATTCCTGCAGAAGCAGTGAAAGTCAACATTCAGGTTGATAAAGAAACACGCATCGTTTCTATTGACATTTAACATTCATCAACATTCAATCCTTAATAACTCAAGCCAATTTCAAGCCATTTATTGAGATTGTTTTCCTAAATTTGTAGGACAATTCAACCTTAATTGGAAAATGAAAACATCTAAAGAGTTATTGGCATCCTTAACCCAAACAGCATTAATGCCTCAAGAAGAAATGCTTGAGGTAGGGAAAAAGAAAGGTCGTTTATACATTGGAATTCCCAGAGAAACCTCTTTTCAGGAAAACCGTGTAGCCTTGGTTCCCGATGCAGTAGCCTTATTGGTCAACAATGGTCATAATGTGGTGGTAGAGACCAATGCAGGAAAAATGTCCAACTTTCAGGATCATGATTATAGTGAGGCCGGAGCACAGATCGTTTACAGTCCGGAGGATGTTTTCAAAGCAGATATTATTTTAAAAGTGGCCCCTCCTTCTCCTCAAGAGATAGAGATGATGCAGCAACGTCAAACACTTATTTCAGCACTTCAATTAACGGTACAGCCTGAGAATTTCTTAAAGCAATTGATGCAAAAGAGAATTACAGCCATTGCATTCGACTGGATCAAAGATGGTGACGGGATCTATTCCGTTATCCGTTCGATGGGAGAAATTGCCGGTGGTGCGTCCATTCTCATTGCAGCAGAATATTTGAGTAATGCCAACAATGGTCAGGGAGCTATTTTAGGAGGTATCTCCGGAATATCACCAACCGAAGTTGTTATTTTAGGAGCAGGAACCGTTGGAGAATTTGCTACCAGAGCAGCATTAGGATTAGGAGCATCGGTTAAAGTATTCGATAACTCCGTTTATAAATTAAGACGATTACAAAGTGATATTGGCAGCAGAGTATTTACATCTGTTATACAGCCGCGAGTATTAGCGAAACATCTGAAAACAGCTGATGTTGTTATTGGAGCGATCCGTTCGCAACATGGCAGAACACCTTGTGTGGTTACAGAAGAAATGGTAAGTGAAATGAAAGTAGGCTCTGTTATTATTGATGTGAGCATCGATCAAGGTGGATGTTTTGAAACTTCAGAAGTGACCAATCATACTAAACCTGTATTCCGCAAGCATGGTGTTATTCACTATTGTGTTCCTAACATTGCTTCACGTGTATCGCGTACTGCTTCTTATGCGTTGAGTACGATCTTTGCTCCTATTCTTGTGAATATTGGCGAAGAAGGCGGAGTAGAAAACATGCTTAGAAGAGATGAAGGAGTAAGAAACGGTGTGTATATCTACAATGGTTCACTAACGAATAAAGACTTAGGAGAAATGTTCCAATTGCCATATAAGGATATTAATTTATTAATGGCTGTTCTTTAAACCACAATTATGGCAATACAAGGAAAAAATTCTGATCTATTCAGAAGATTACGATTTTACGGATTTGGATTCTTATTAGGAATATTAGCCGTTAGTTTGATCTACAAAGGGAAAGGCTGTCAAATGCCCGGCTCGGTCAAACTTGATGAGTTAAGCTATCAAAAACTTGAATTAACACAACATGGCGAATGCCGTATGAATTGCAGAGGCATCAGTTTAGAGGAGATCAAAGATGTTTTAAAAACAGGGAAGATCAATTACGATAAAAGCGAAGTAAGAGCAGAACCTTGTGGTAAATATGCAGTGGAAGGAAATACAAAAGATGGTCAAAACATCCGGATCATCATTGCGGATTGCGATACGATCTCAAAGCTGGTAACAGCGATCGATCTGAAATTAGAAAATGATACTTGCGACTGCAAATAAAACGATCTCAAAATAAAAAGCCCCTTACGAAATCCGTAAGGGGCTTTTTTAATGCTCTTGTTCATATTATCTTAAATCCTCAACACTAACACCCGGATGTGCTTTCGCATTAAATACAAAGTTCGGATCAGCCATTTCGGTGTTCGTTACAAATGATTTGATGTCATAGGTATGAACCGTTCCATCTTTCATCATCATTTTCACACTCACGATCTGTTTTTTAACTTTATCGATGATCAACTTTACGGTATGAAACTTCTTTTTATCCGGATTTTCAGGGAACAGACTGATGATCTGTTTCGTAGCATCCTCACTATCAAATTTGTATTTATATCCTTTTTCGTAAATGGTCCAGATGTTTGATGGACTGATGTTATCAGCACTTACTTCCACATCTTTCACCTGCACTTCATTGGCATCTTTAATATAATCCCAAACGGTTTTACCATCACAATAGATCTCATGACCAGGAATGATCAATTTATACTTTGGTCCTTTTACTTCAATTTTACCTACTTGTGTATCCTTTGATTTATCTTTTTTCTCAACGGTAAAAGAAAATTCGGCTTTTATAGAAGTGTATGCTTTTGTTTTCTTTGATAATTCATCCAAAATTGTTTTTGCTTTTGGATCGTTCTGCGCATTTGTAAATGAAATAGAACCTATTGCTAATAGTGCTATTATGGTGATCTTTTTAGTTAGCATTTTGCTGTTTATTTTAAATTTTATCCTGATTATTCAAAAACTGTTCCAAAGATAACATATCTTTTATTTTCACCTCACGGGCTTTTGATCCTTCAAATGGTCCGATCACTCCGGCAGCTTCTAACTGGTCGATGATCCTTCCCGCACGATTATATCCTAATTTCAGTCTGCGTTGCAATAAAGAAGCAGATCCCTGTTGTGTAGAGACCACAATTTCAGCTGCTTGATTGAATAAACTATCTCTTTCGGAAGGGTCGTCCATTTTACCTGCACCTTCCCCATTTTCATCCACATATTCAGGTAATAGGAATGCATCCGGATATCCTCTTTGTCCACCAATAAAATCGCAGATCTTTTCTACTTCAGGAGTATCCACAAAAGCACATTGCAAGCGGATCAGGTCATTTCCTGTAGAAAGCAACATATCCCCTCTTCCGATCAATTGCTCTGCTCCACCAGCATCTAGGATCGTTCTGGAGTCGATCTTGGATGTTACACGGAAGGCGATACGTGCAGGGAAATTGGCTTTAATGGTACCGGTAATGATATTAACGGATGGACGTTGAGTAGCGATGATCAAGTGAATACCGATAGCACGGGCCAACTGAGCTAAACGGGCAATCGGTGTTTCCACCTCTTTACCGGCAGTCATGATCAGATCGGCAAACTCATCCACCACCAATACGATGTATGGTAAGAATTTATGTCCGTTATTCGGATTCAGTTTGCGGGCAATGAATTTTGCATTGTATTCTTTTAAGTTACGCACCTGAGCATCTTTCAAAAGATCATAACGCTGATCCATTTCAATACATAAACTATTCAGCGTATGAATTACCTTTTTGGTATCCGTAATGATCGGCTCTGCACTATCAGGAAGCTTTGCTAAAAAGTGACGTTCAATTTTGTTGAACAGCGTTAACTCTACCTTTTTAGGATCGACTAGAACAAACTTAATTTGTGAAGGATGTTTTTTATACAACAAAGAAACAAGGATGGCATTCAATCCAACCGATTTACCCTGCCCTGTAGCACCCGCCATCAATAAGTGAGGCATTTTTGCTAAGTCGGTAATGAATGTTTCATTGCTGATGGTCTTTCCTAATGCAATAGGAAGATCCATGGTGGTATTCGTGAATTTTTCAGAAGCAAGGATCGTTCTCATCGGCACCATTTCTGCTGTTTGATTCGGCACTTCAATACCAATTGTTCCTTTACCCGGAATCGGAGCGATGATACGGATACCCAAAGCACTTAAACTCAAGGCAATGTCATCTTCCAGATTTTTGATCTTAGAGATACGAACACCTGCTGCCGGCACGATCTCATAAAGTGTAACTGTTGGTCCTACTGTTGCTTTGATCTTTTCAATTTCAATTCCGTAATCACCCAATGTTTTAAGGATACGATCCTTATTTGCATTCAACTCTTCGGTGTTGATCACGATATCTTTTGTTCCACCATAACTCTCTAATAGATCAAGCGGAGGAAATTGATATGAGCCTAGATCAAGTGTTGGATCATATTCTCCCACTTGTGCCACCAAAGCATCAGAGATCTGTTCAGGAGTTAATTCTTCTTCTTTTACTTCTACCTGTTCCACTGTAAATTGAACACCATTTGTATCAGTGCTCAACACGATGGGCTCTTTTACTTCGGGCTTTTCTACTTCTTCAACAATTTCATGCTTCACATCATTCGTAATCACAAATTCATTTTCATTTAGTGGCTCCTCTTCGACCTCTTCTTCTTCTTCAAAAATTTCTTCTTCTTCTTCAACGATCTCTTCTTTGAAAGAATTCACAGGCATCTGCTTTTCCTCTACAGGCTCTTCTGTTGGAGGTTCCGGATCAGGATCTTTTTTACTCAGATCCATATTGATGTTGAATGCTGCAATTAAATAAACTAAAAAAGCAAAAGCCAGCGATATTCCGGTACCGACAAAACCTATAACTGAATTCAGTTTATTGCTGATGGTGTATCCAAATGATCCACCAAGAAAAAAGAAAGAATCTTTAAAAATATAACCTAATGCTACAGAAGTAAATATTAAAAAGAAGAAGGAATGCACATACGCTTTACGTACATCCATCAACTCTAAGTTGAATGTTATTCTTAAACCTGTAAGCAATGCTACAAATGAAAAAAGATAAGAGGCTACACCAAACCATTTGTGAATGAAGATGTGTGACAATAAAGCACCAAACTTCCCTAACCAGTTTTGCACTTGTACTTCAGGCAAGAACAATCCACCCATTACTTTATCCTGATCCACTTCCCAAGTGAACACAAAGGATGTGAATGCTACAGCTAAATAGATACTAAATAAGAAAAGTGTTAATCCGAAAATTTTCTGAAAGCGTTCGTTCTGAAGAAATGAGAAAAAGGAATTAAACTTTTCCATGAAGGCAAAGCGGCTTACCGATTCAGTATCAGCAGCTTTCTCCTTTTTCACTTTCGACTCTTTACCGTTTGACTTCGAGTCGGATTTATCCTCTTTCAGTGTATTTTTTAATGTATTTTTTTTAGGCTCAGCCATGAGTTCGCATGTATTTTAACATTCAAAAATACTAAATGCAAGAGCCTTATATTTTGCTGATCTAAAATCTTATAAACCAGCCATTGTGGAAAAGAATGGTCAAAAAAAAGAGAGGCTTATGCCTCTCTTTTTTACATAAATCTCACACTTGATCGTTTGGAGTTTTGGTTCTTTCCTAAGATGCCTCTGTACATAAGCATGAACTCAAAACCACCCACCGTTTTCGTTGCCGGTGTTAAACCACTGATATTAACATCATAAGCTGCTGAAAACGAAAAATCCATGTAATCATAACGGAAGGTCACAAAAGCCGCATCTCTGAAGCGGTAAAAGGCTCCTATGTAAAAAGCCTTGTCGCTCTGATGTGTTGTATAACGTGAACGTTCTTCCAATACATATTTCACATTCAAACCTCCATTCAACAACAATGATGTTCCCTGTTGCGATGCGATCAAACTTGGCATCAAGGTCGTATTGCTCGTTTCACTCAATTTATAACCAATGTTCCATTGTACAGAAAATTTCGGGATCAACTTATCCGCTCCTCCTGCTATACTCACATTCGGTGCTGTAAAGTGATGGAATGAAAAACCCAATGAACTTCTAAATAAATGGGTGGTCGTAAAATTCCATACCAAGCCTGTGGACATATCCAAATAACCAATGCCACCACCACCGGGCTCTCCACTTCCTAAACCCGGATTGTAATTTGTGCCATCCCACTGACTGTTCCAGGTTAAACCACCCAATACGACTGTCTTCGTATTATAACCAATCGTATAACCTAATGTAATATTATGCTTATGACGACCACCAATGAATTTGGTGAACGACATAGCTGCATTGTAAGAGTTTGTTTTTAAACGTACCGTTCCTTCATTGTCATTACTGAAGTTTACACCTACCGCAAAAAAA
>JAEUTU010000015.1 GCA_016786925.1 Bacteroidia bacterium | reverse complement strand
ATCGGCAACGGCGTAAGCAACCAGCAGAGATATAAAATACATGAACAGCTTTCTTTTACGCAAAACATATAATTCGAGCAGTAAATAAAGATTGATATAAACAATAATTACTTTACCAGGAAGTTCGATCAAACTATCAACAAAAGCAATTTGGAATGTTTCGGGGAATGTAATGCGTGTGATTTGTTCTGTACCATCGGGGAGACGCTGAACGTTTTCCATCTCGTACATATCCATATACATTGCGCTTTGAAGGAAGACATAAAGCGCCCAAGCACCGATGTGTAATAGGATTTTTAGAAATGGATTCAGTTTCACTGTCACAAGATAAGAATAACAAAATTTAGATTAAAGAAAAAGAGCCGGTTCGCCGGCTCTTAGATAAAATGTTTCTCATCTTTTAACGTCTTCTCGCATAGTCCACTCATTACCATCTGGATCGCTGAAGTTGGCGAATTTTCCAAATGGTTGGACTTCGAGAGCAGAAACGTTTACACCTCTTTTAATCAGATCAGCTCTGAGCGGTTCGATGTCTAAAACAGATAATACCAAATTTTGAATGTGGTTCCTTCTTAATTTTTCTGTATTCTCTTCCAAAGAAATTGTAACACCATCGCCGGGTAGGGCCATTTGGAGCCAGCGTTTTCCTGGACCCATTGGCATATCAACAATTGTACTAAAGCCAAGTTTATCTTCGTAGAAGGCTTTAGCACCGTTTTGACTTTTTACAGGTAAAAAGATGACTTCGATTTTTGAGATTTTCATAATTTGATAGTTTGATTTATTGATCTTGTTTTTTAGAGGCGAGCATAATAGCTATAATCACACTAAGCACACCTAAGCCTGCGCCAATTGCGACACCGACAGCGATATTATTAATGGCAACCCCTATTGCGGCACCAACTCCTGCGCCTAAAGCTACACCAGCGCCAAAGGCAATGGCTTTTTTATTCTTATCCATAAAACAATTTGTTTGGTTAATCTAAAGTATTGTTTAATAAAGCTCTTGAAAATTGTTTTATTTGAATGATACGATTTTTTATGTGTATTTATGAGCCAATATTTAGGGAAACTCCATAGAGTATTTGTTCAATAAATTTCATCTCATTTTGCCGCGAAATATAATTGTTGCAATTATTACTTTTATGCACTTTGTTTAATTTTTACAAACTATCTTTAACACCTGAAAAATACAGATTTACTCTTTCAATTATCTTATTTCAGTATCTTTAAAAAATGATATTCGAGCAACATACTCCAACTGGATTACTTTCAGAATTTATAGAGAACATTGTTTTCTATGATGGTTATAGTGCTCAACATTTGGT
Source organism: Bacteroidia bacterium (assembly GCA_016786925.1). Taxonomy (GTDB): domain Bacteria; phylum Bacteroidota; class Bacteroidia; order 2-12-FULL-35-15; family 2-12-FULL-35-15; genus 2-12-FULL-35-15. Next base: position 15,180 of record JAEUTU010000015.1, on the reverse strand, counting down.
AGACAAATTATTGCCGGATGGCAGCATTAATTTACTGATGGACATGAGTAATAAGCCAAGTAAGTTGTATCATGATATTGAATTAAAAAAATGTACGGACTTTAATGGCAGTTTTATTTCTGGACAACATAAAGCTTTCATACTTATAGAAGCAAATCATTCTTCAATGATGGTTACACGTTTTAAGCCGGGCGGAGCTTATCCCTTTTTTGATTTCCCTATTTCTAAACTCAATGATACTGTTAAACAATTAGAACCAATTTGGGGTGATAAAGTTGAAAAAATTAGAAAAGCAATTCTTATAGAGAAAGAAATTAAAAAGAAGTTTGAGCTTGTAGAAGAATTTTACCTCTCACAATTAAACAAGAATATTAAAAGAGATGAATCTTTTGAAAAAGTGCTTTACCACCTGAGTGAAAATCCACAACAATCTAGCATAAAAGAATTAGCGGAAATAATGCAGGTGAGTCAAAAACATCTTATCACTTTGTTTGACAAACGAGTTGGACTAAAACCAAAATATTTAGCGAGAATCTATCGTTTTCAGAAGGCAATTAAAAAACTCGAGCACCAAGATAAAATAGACTGGATCGACTTGGCACATGAATGTGGGTACTATGATCAATCCCATTTCATTAGAGATTTTTTGGAATTTTCAGGCATAAATCCATCTGATTATCCACATCTTAAGGGAGAGTACATGAATTACATTCCTTTGGGTACAAGGTAAATTTTATCCAATCATTTTAATTTTCAATTCCTTTAATTTGCACCAAAAAAGGCTAATATGGATATGTCATCTGTTAACTGGATAGCGGTAATTGTTGCTGCGGTTTTGAATTTTCTTTTAGGAGGTTTGTGGTATTCTCCTATGTTATTTGGAAAGGCTTGGCAGGCCGAAAACAAATTAAGTGACGAAGATCTTAAAAAAGGCCACATGGCTAAAATATTTGGTTTCTCGTTTTTGTGGTCTTTAGTTATGTCAGCTAATTTGGGAATGTTCCTGGCAGACCCTAAAACAGATCTTGCGTGGGGTATTACGGCTGGCTTTTTAACTGGGTTTGGATGGGTAGCTATGGCTATTTTTACAATAGGTTTATTTGAAAGAAAGAGTACAAGGTATATGCTGATTAACGCAGGATATATGACAATTTCATTTACTATAATGGGATTAGTTATTGGGGCATGGCGATAAAACAAGTTTCATTAACCAATGAGTTCATTCTTAAAATAGCAGGAGTTTGTGTATTCCTGTTCTATTTAATTATTTCTATTAATTCGGAATTGATTCCAGGTTGGTTAGCTGTTCCATTTATAATGCTTGCAGGTCCTATTTTGTACTTAATAATCCAACATATTTTTAGCAGTAGGTTTGTTAGTTCAATCCTGTTAAAGAAAATGAGAAACGGCATTATTTTATTAAGTATCGCTTTTATAGTGTTCACAATTCTTTCTATAATTCAACAGACCGGCTTAATACGTTACAAAACAATAGCGAATAAAGACTTAGAAGAAACCTTTTTTCTCGTAAATTCTATTCAACTGGGATTTGATCTTGTTTTTGATGTTTTCTATGGTCTTGGTATAATGATTATTTCTAACGTTCTGCTTACTGAAAACAAAAGAAGTTTGGTGGGATGGATTGGTGTTATTTCGTCAACTTTATTGTTAGGAATAAATATCCTTACGTTTCCTGAACCTCCGACAACGAAAGGTTTTATTGATATGGGACCGATTACGCTTCTTTGGTGGATCTTATTGATAATAAAAATTAAATCAAATAATTTATGGCAAAAACATCAGGTGAAATAGAAAAAGAATTTATCGAAGGATTAAGTTCAAGCACAGGTGCAAATCTTGATAAGTGGATTGTTGAAATTTCAAAGACTGGCATAGAAAAGAGAAATGACGTAATCAAATGGCTTAAGGAGGAAAAAAAATTTGGTCACATGAATGCATCCTTACTAACGGGTATATATTTCAATAATGGCAAACCTGTCTATGGTAATGAAAATGAACTTTTAGATAATCAATTTACTAAATGCCCAGAGATGCGAAAAGTTTTTACAGTAGTTACTGAATTTATCTTAACGAACTTTCCTGAAACTAAAATAATACCAAAAAAAACATACATCTCTTTTACTGCAAAAAAAGAGTTTGCAGCCATTAATGTAAAGCCAGATGAGATACGTTTAGGTTTTGATTTAGGTGATACACCCTTTAATGCAGATCTTGAGAAGTCAAAGCTGACAGGTCCAATGCCACGTATTTCACACATGGTTGTTATTTCAAACGAAAAGCAAATAGGTAATAAATTAAAAGATTACCTTGCAAAATCATATTATAGAACCAATTAATAGCCATGAGAGAGGTAATACGTTTACAATGGATTTTATTCTTATCTTTTTTTATTCTATTTAGTTCTTTTGACCAAGGAAATAAGCCCCCTACAAAAGAACTTCAATATTATTTGAATCACATTTCGATACTTACCAAACAAGGAGGAAAGTGGAAAACACCAAACAGAGAATATAAACCTGAAGATGAGTGGTCGCGATCGCATTATGGATATGAGTATTCAAAAGGAATAAGCGAATATTATCTCAAACTTAAAATAACAGCTTACTATCCAAATAAAATGCAGTGGTATGTATTGACAGATGGGTATTATACTTGGGATTTTAAAAACAACCGTGTAAATTATCATAGCTATACCCCTAACGGAACTTTTGCATCAGGCTATAGTTTAAAGCTAACCGAAGAAGGAATGACTCTTTCATTCACAATAACTTCTATCGATGGCAAACAGATCCAATATAAGGAAACAGAAACATTTAACGATACTTCTATTGTTGCTCAAAACAGTGAAAGAAAAGGTAGAAAGTGGGAAATAAAACAAGCTTCACAATGGAGTCGTCAAATAATGCCTCCAGCTAATTTAAAAATTGTTTACAATGCGGTTATTGACAAAACTTGCGGAACCTATGAAATATTTTCCATGAATCTTGATGGCTCAGACAAGCGTAATATTTCCAATTGGAAAGGAGCAGATTGGGCTTATGCTACTTTTGGCGACAAAATTTATTTTGTTTCTGATCGGGACACAACTTCAAGGTTATGGTTTTTATACGAAATGGATGTGAATGGAAATAACGTAAGAAAAGTATTTAATCAACGTCTTGAAGATAGTTATATTGGGATTAATAGTGTAGGTAGTAAAATGATATTGAAACCAATTAGAAAGGAAAGAAACACTTTTTTAATTATTGATATTACTAAAGGAGTGGTGATTGATTCATTAATTCTTCCATTTGCGGGTATTGCAGATCCAATTTATTTAAATGGAGATAAACAGATTGTTTTCAGAGGGAATAAAGTAAAGAAAGAGCCGGAAGAATTATTTATTATGGATGCGAACGGCACAAACATAAAGCAGTTGACTAAATATCCCAGCAGTGACACAACTGCAAAGTGGTACGAAACACATACTGGTACACCAGTATGGAATGAAAAAGAAAAAGCATTAACCTATTTTTCTAAGCAGAATTCAAATCACAGTATTTATTCAATAAAACTTGATGGTACAGATCAGCGAAAATTGACGGATGATTTATTTAATGAAGGCTGGCATGCTTGGACAAAAGATGGGAATTTTTTGGTGTATGATGGTTCAGACCTAGAAGACAAAAATTTTGATATTTATTTGAAGGATGTACAAAGTGGTTTTATAAAACGATTAACCACTGATAGTATTGTTGAACAAGCCCCCTTATTTATTCAATCTAAAAAATAGAAAATGAAACAGTTCTTATTTCTGCTTATTATATGTATGCTGAGCAGTTGTGGCAGCAGAAAAAATGAAACAAGTGACTTACTTGTAGGCACCTGGTCTAATACCTTTATGAAAATTGAAATGAACACATATAAGGGAAAAGATACTATTAATGTGTTAGAAGTAAATGAATCGAATTGGGAAGGTAAAATGGGAATAAAACCTATCATTACTTATTTTAAAGAGGATGGCACATATAATTCTGAACACCGGAATCTAAATGATAGTATTATATACAATCCTGCTGGCAAGTGGGAAATCGTTGGCGACACTCTATTAATGAAAGATACTTTTCCGCAAATTGGATTAAACTATAAGTACAAACTATTAATTAGTAAACAACGTGATAAAGTTACTGCGGAATTTTGGGGTATTGAAGATTTTGATCAAGACGGTAAGAAAGATGATGTGTATTATGGTAAGCAAAGAAAATTTTAATTTTACTCACTAATATTAAATCCTTAAGATATTACCTAAGCGTATTAGCGCGGAAATGCAAATCCTCAAAAATAAAATGAGCGGCAATGAAGGTTATAAAGTTGGATTTGTAAGAGAAGGGTAAATTCCCTTCTCTTTACTATGGTACAATTTACAAATTTTCAATAAAACCACGGTACTCCCGCCCAATGGGAATAGACGCTCCGTTAACCTCAATAACTTCGGCTGTATAGGATTCAATTTTACTAATTGAAACTATAAAAGATCGGTGAATGCGTTTAAACAGATTAGCAGGTAAAAGACTTTCCATTTCGTGAGTACTCATTTTTGGGGTGTATTCCTTTTTTGTCGTCACGATTTTGACATATTCGCGTTGACTTTCAATATAAACGATTTCTGAGAATAAAATTTTGACCTTCTTTTTTTGAACATTCAAAAAAAGAAAATCCTTTTTTTCAGCGATTTCATTTGTTTTCGAAATTTCGTTTTGCGCTGTTCTTACCTTACCAACCGCAATTAAAAAACGTTCAAAAGCAAATGGCTTCAACAGATAATCTGTTACGTTCAAATCAAATCCCTCCACAGCGTATTGGTTGAAGGCTGTTGTAACAATTACTGCGGGTCGTTGTGTAAGTGTTTTTAAAAATGCCATACCCTTCAACTTAGGCAAATGAATATCTAAAAAAATGAGATCTGTAGTATTTTCTCTCAGGAATTCAGTTGCTAATAATGCATTTTTAAATGTTGATTGCAACTCCAAAAAAGGCACTTGTAAAATGTAGTCCGTCAGTATTTTTGCTGCTAACGGCTCGTCCTCTACTATAATACACTTTATTTTAGACATGGCTTGCGAGATTAATTTTCAAAGTTGCTGTAAAAACATCCCCGTTTTGATGCACAGTTAAATTGTTTTCTTTATAAAGTAATTCTAGTTGTCTCCTTAGATTGGAAAGCCCGATATTTTCTTTCACATTCTTTTCTCCATCAAAATTTTCTGTTGAATTTTTTATCACAAATAATAATTGTTGTTTATTAATCGAAACATTAATATCAACAAATGGTTTATTACTTGTTTCAGAAACACCATGCTTGAACGCATTTTCAACCAATGTTATCAGTAATAGAGGTGGCAAAGGTTGTTTTAAGTCTTCAACTTCATGCTTAAAATTTATCCGAAAAGTGTCATCATACCGCATTTTTTCAAGCTCAATATAATCGCTGATAATTTCCATTTCCTGTTCTACGCTAATAAACTCTCCGCTTGTTTCATAAAGCATGAACCGTAAAATTTTAGAAAGTCGTAAAATTGATTCGGGCGCCAAGTCAGATTTATCCCTTGATAGCGAATAAATATTATTTAATGTATTAAATAAAAAATGAGGATTTGTTTGTGACTTAAGATAATTCAATTCTGCTTCCTGTTTTTCAAGTCGCAATTTTTGTGCAGCTTGTTTTAATTTGAAATTATCATTGAAGAGTTTTGCAATTCCAAAAAAGAAAAGTGAGGTAACTCCACCCTGAGCTTGATAAAAGACATCCTCCATAAAGTAATTAAAGGGTGTATCTGGTATCATTGTAACTTGCCTAAAGGAAGTGAAAATATGTAGCTGCATTCCAAGATATTTCCAGCCAAATAAGCCAAAAGAAACTAATACGAATTGCAACGAAATCAGAAGGATGCCGTTAACGATATTGAAAAGAATATTTGATCTCTTCCTTGTTATAAAAGACAGGCTATACTCAAAGAAAATAAAATTGACAACCACAATAAATATAGCTCGCCAAATTTCATTCAGAGATTGGGTTACAAATGTTTCGGAATTATTTAACGCAGCACTCAAAATCCAAAGCAATAACCAAACCGCTCCCATCCATAAATAGAACTGTAACCCCTTTATTTTTACAAGTATTTTCATCTTGTTATATACGAGTTAAAGGTAAGCAAATGTTTTTACTCATAACTGTCGGCACCTCCCTGAATTGTGTTGTTCGTAGACCATAATCCGTTGTGTGTTGACACTGTCAAAAACACCTCTCATTAAAGCACTATAATTGCACTCAGAGACGGTTAAATCTTTCCAAATATTAAATTATAATGATATGACAAACGAAATAAACACAAAGCAATCAAAGTTCAGCATGAGTTACATTTTAAAGAGAGACTACGTAAACTATGAAGGTGTGCGCAGAATCAATATCTACGTAATGCGGATCTTCTTCGCGTTAATGTTTGTTTTTGTTGGTACAAAAGCTTGGAGGGTTATCATTACGCATAAGGGTCAATGGAATCCAACTATTGCCGTTGCTTGGTGTAGTTGGGCGGCATATTCAACACTTGCTTTTTTAGGCGTATTTCATACACTCCGTATGTTACCTATTATGCTATATATGATTTTTTACAAAAGTCTTTGGCTTATTGTTGTTGCATATCCTTTATTGGTATCCGATACGCTCAAAGGCTCATCAGCCGAGGAAATGACATATGTCTTCTCTGGTGTAATCATCCCAATAATTTTTATGCCTTGGAAATTTGTGTATGAAAAATATATTTTAAAAGAGAAAAAACAAACATCTAACTAAAAATAAAATCATGTATTCAATCAAACAAACCTTAATTCTCGCATTTGTTCTTTTGTTCAATCTCACTTATGCCCAGCAAAAAGACGATACGCAACTTATCACCTACGTTGATAAAATCCTTTCCGAACAATTCAAAACTGATGAACCGGGTGCAACAGTCTTGGTTTCCCGTAGTGGCCAGGTAATTTATAAAAAAGCTTTCGGTATGGCTAATTTGGAATCAAACACACCTATGCAAGTGGATAATGTTTTCTGGATTGCTTCTATTGGCAAAGAATTTACTGCAGTGGTTATATTACAGTTGGTGGAACAAGGAAAATTAAATCTGCAGGATGAAATAACAAAGTATATCCCCGATTATCCAACACAGGGATATAAAATCACCATAGAACATTTGTTGACACATACATCAGGTATTCATAATTTTTCAGGCATGGAAGATCCTGAAAAGAAGCTAGCATTTGACTGCACACCAACTGAAGTTATTGATTTTTTTAAGAATATGCCAATGCGATTTCCGCCCGGTACAAAATGGGAATACAGTAATTCAGGTTATTTTTTATTGGGATACATCATCGAAAAAATATCAGGAAAAACTTATGAGGAATACCTGGAAGAAAATATTTTCAAACCTGCAGGAATGACAAATTCACTTTTCGCTAGTAACAAAAAAATAGTTAAAAACAGGGTGGGTTCTTATAGCTTCGGCAATAATGGTTTTGAGAACTCCCGATTTTTGAACATGACACATGTTTACTCAGCAGGCGCAATTCAATCAACCGTAGGGGATTTCTTCAAATGGCATCAAGCGGTTCATTCCTATAAATTGCTAAAAAAAGAAACCCTGGATAAAGCTTTTACTAGATATAAACTTACAGATGGAACAGAAGTCGATTACGGTTACGGCAGACGTTTAGGTTATGTGTATGATAGTCCGTCTATTTGGCATGGTGGAAGTATTGAGGGTTTTGGAACTACCGAAATATATTTGCCTAAAGAAGATGTTTTTGTAGTGGTTTTTTCTAACTGCGATTGCAATTATCCAAAAGATATTGCTACAAGATTGGCAGCCCTTACATCAGGAAGACCATACGAATACAAAGAGATTTCTGTAGAAAATACAACTTTAAAGGGATATACAGGAGTTTATGAAAATCAAAAAGGCCTGCAGCGTATCATTACGTTGTTGGATAACAAGTTGTTTTCTCAACTTGGAAGAGGTCCTAAATCACTTCTTAAAGCATATCAAAAAGATAAGTTCTTCTTTGATACTGATCCAATGCAAACAATAGCGTTTTCAAAAAATAAAAATGGGAAAGTCGAAAAATTAATTGCTGAAAAACTAACCGGAAACGAAGTTTGGAACAAAACGAATAAAGCTATACCCGACACAAACGGAATAAAAGTGGATAAAAAGATATTGATAACTTACGTTGGTGAGTATGAAATCCCATCTGTAATGGCTTTTTCAATCATCATGGAACAAGACAATCTTTTCTTACAAACTTCGGAACAAGATAAACTCCAAATGTTTGCCGATTCAGAAACAAAATTCTTTTTGAAAGTTAATGATGCCCAATTTGAAATTGTCAAAGACGAATTTGGTAAAGTAACAAAAGTGATATTGAAACAAGGTGGCAAAGAAGCCGAAGCGAAAAAGATAAAGTAGAATCTCAATTTATAGTGTAACCAATAAATAAAAATAAATATCATGGAAAATCAACGCACACAACAGGAAGCATCGGCTAATCAAGCAAGAAAAGAAAATGGTGGGAAAGATTCGCCAAAGGCAAGTTTATGCTATGGCTTTATAGCATTCGCATTTACTGCAATTTGTTTAATAATGTTCTCTTGCGCATCAACCTCAAGGCCATCAACTTCTGAAGAAATAGCTGCACAAATGAAATTTCAAGAGAAATGGAATGCAACGGAAAAAGAAGCAGAACAAAAATGGGACTCAACATTAAAAGCAGAACAAAAACCTGAATCAATTGGCAAATAATATAAACTCACTCAAAAAAACAGCAAGACTATCCGGTTTGCTATTTTTCCTTTGGATAGTTACAGGATTTTATGGGATGTTTTTCGTGTCACCCAAAGTGTTTGTCAGTGGTGATTTTGTTGCTAGTGCAGAAAATATCCTGAAACATGAAACCTTATTCCGAACCAGTATTTATTCAGCATTAATAACAAATGGCATATGGATACTTTTAGTATGGACCTTTTATTATCTGTTTAGAACTGTTAGTGAACGATACTCCAAACTTTTAGTAGTCTCTGTAATAGTACAGGTGCCAGTAGCATTTGTTCAGGGTGGACTAAGCATTGCATCTATTGCAACGTTAAAAGGAGAAATCATGACCTCACTTGAATTGGTGCAAAGGCAAGATCTCGCCATATCGGTCCTTAAGATTAATGACTATTGTGTTTCAGCATTAGTATTATTTTATGGACTCTGGCTCTTTCCATTGGCGATACTTGTCTATAAATCCGATTTCATTCCTCGTTTCTTAGGCGTGTGGCTAATCATAAATGGCGCAGTTTATGTTCTTTTAAGTTTCGCCAATACTGTACTTCCCGAATACAAGAACATTATTTTTACTTATGGAATGCCAGCCATGTTTGGTGAATTGGTATTAATGTTATGGTTATTGATATTTGGCATTCGTGAAAGAAAGAGTATTCAATAAAGTAACTTAATAATGCTACACAAGGAGTCATTAGCTATTTTCAAGGCACTGTCAAATTTTGTAAAAGCAATATTAAATATGCTAAAATGAAAAAAAATAATAGAAGCATATCCTTCAAAACGGTAAAAAGATGATTTGTATATGGTAGGCAGATAAAACTTTAAGTACACAAAATGGTTCAAAACATAGAAATGGAACTTTTTATGATTGATTTAGTTTGAAGAAACGTAAGGTAAAAATTATAACAAATGAAATCTATATGTTTTAGTTAAAGGGAAATAAATACTAAGCACATCTATTTTTGAAAATTAACTGAAAACAATTAGTTTATATTTCGCCATAAAAAAACCCTCCTGTCTTAAATTTTTCAAATAATTCTCCTTCCTTATTTATCCAATTCGGCATTGCAAATAATTTTTCTCTGAAGCCAGGAATTTTCACTGCTTTAATCCTTCCTGTTTTTACAACCGATCTCAAATAAACCGACAGGGTTGTTTTCGGATCGTTGTAAAAAGAATACTGCTTATCCAGTTTCAGTAGGTGATTATGAATCTCCTTACTGGTAAGCGGTCTGTTTTCGAGCGAAAGCAGGAACACGAACTTGGTGGAATAAGGCCAGTCTACCTTAAAACCTTCAAAATTTAGCCCTTTTTCTGCTTTCTCAGGGTTTTTCTGCTCCGCTGCCGGGAGGTTTGCCTTATGCAGTTTTTCCTGAAGCGTGTCGAGTTCTTCCCGCAATTCCAAAATGTGGTCAATAAGCTCATTTTCCGACCATCCTTCGAATTCCTGACGGTCTTCCTGCCGTTTTAAATGGCGGTATTTATGCTTCCAAGCCGATTTTTTTGATGTATTCTCACTCATCTATATTTTATCTATGATTTTTTAATATAAGTTCTTTTCTAATTCTAAAGATAATTAATAGTATTTCTAAAGCAAATCTATACTTTTTTTTATCACTTTGACATAGGTAAACTAAAACTCAAAGTCAAAAAAGTTTTACATCTCATTATCAATTAAATACACTTTTTTAAAAACTATTTTACGCACATTATTTTTTCAATATGCGGAATAATTATACTTTTGGTTTCGGAAATTGATTTTAGAAAAAGATGGTAACCGAACAAAAAATAAATCCAAAAATGCTAATGCTTGCCCGTGAGGCTCGTGGTTTAACTCAACTTGAACTGGCTGATCTCGCAGGAATTAACCGTTCCAACATCAGTCGTTTTGAACAAGATGAAATGGGCTTCAGTGATGATGTGCTAATAAAGCTAATTGAGGCGTTAAAGTTTCCCGAACACTTTTTTTTGCAAAATGAAGAGGTACTTCCGCCCGCATTATATCGCAGACGCGATAAAGTACCAGCAAAGATTTTATCTTACATAGATGCAAACCTTAATATTTATCGCCTGAACATGCAACGCTTGTTTCAGACCATGAAACTGGAGGCAAAAGAAATTCCTTTCTTACCTGTTTTGGAAAACGGAACTCCGGCAAGCATTGCACAAAAACTTCGTAAGGTATGGGATATGCCAAAAGGCGAAGTAGCAAATGTGATTGACCTTTTGGAAGCAAATGGCATCATGACCCTTGCTGTTGATTTTAAAACGGATCGTGTGGATAGCAGAAGTATTTTAATAGAAAACAAATATCCAGTTGTGTTTTACAATCGCTCTTTATTAGGAGATCGCCTGCGCTTTACCCTTGCACATGAACTTGGGCATATCGTTATGCATACACGACAAGATTTGCTTTCAACGGAAGAAGTTGGGCATGAAGCGAACTTATTTGCTGCTGAGTTTTTAATGCCGAAAAAAGATATTGAGCAAGATTTAAAGGAGACCATTAACATTGACTTACTTGCCAAGCTCAAAAAGAAATGGAAAGTATCGATGCAGGCTCTTTTATACAGAGCAAATGATTTGAATTTATTAAGTGATAATCAAAAGCGTTATATCATTGGTCAGTTTAACGCCCTTAAAATAAGAAGAAGAGAACCTGTGGAGTTGGATATTCCGGTAGAACGTGGTAGTATGATCCGTGATTTAATTACACGTTACCGGACAAAACAAAAAATGACTGTAAAAGAAATGGCCGATTTCTTTTTCCTTGAACAAGAGGAGTTTTTAAGTCGGTATAATTAATTTGTAACTAAAATAATAGAGATATGAGTAGAGCAGAAATCAAACCGTTTACAAAAAAAGAGTTGGCGAATCTTTATGAAATAACCCCGCATTGTTTCACCACGATGTTGGCTCCGTTTAATGAAAGCGTAGGTAAAAAGAATGGTAGGTATTACACCGTTAAGCAAGTAGAAAAAATATTTTCTCACTTGGGTTATCCGAATAGTTATCTGAAGGATGAATTGATATAGTATTATTCTTTTCTATATTAGAATAATACTATACTAGTAATAAAAAAGATTACCTTGCAACAACACATTACTAATGAAATGCATTTTTTGTAAAGACGATGCCACAGCATCGAAAAGCGTAGAACACATTGTTCCTGAATCTATGGGAAACAAAAACAATATACTTCCAAAAGGAGTTGTTTGTGATACGTGCAACAATTACTTTTCATTAAAAATAGAAAAGAAGGTCTTAGAGATGAAATACTTTCAAAACTTGAGATTTAGAAATGGAATTGAGTCGAAGAAAAATAGAATCCCAAGGGGAATAGCACTAATACCTAAAACGAGATATGAAGCAGAAGTAATAATTAGTGAAAACAAACCATTCGAGGTAATACTGGATGCCGCTTCATTTGAATTAATTCAAAAAGGAGAAATCAAACACCTCATACTACCATTTGATATTGAGTACCCAAAGAACGATAAAGTATTTTCTAGATTCCTCGCTAAAATAGGAGTTGAGATGATTGCTTTAAGGATACTTATGCAAAACAGAAATGACCAAAACTTATTAGCTACAGAACCTGATTTAGATCCAGTTAGAAATTATGCACGCTTCAACAGCAAAAATGAAAACTGGGTTTATAGTTCTCGAAAAATTTATGAAGAAGATGAAAATTTCTTTTTAGAAAACGGTAAATCTGTAGATATGGTATTTGAATGCGATTTTTTGGCAACACAGGAAGGGGAATTGTATTTTGTAATAGCAATTAAGGGAATTGAATTTGCTTTGAACATGGCGGGGTCTTCGATTGAAGGCTACGAAAACTGGTTGAGAGAGAATGATCATATAAGCCCCCTTTATTCAAAAGGGAGACACTTTGGTTACAAATTAACTCCGAATTTTTTAAAAAAATGAGTACATTATCAAACATAGCATTTATTGGCGGGATACATGGAGTTGGCAAGAGTACCGTTTGTCAAGATATTTGCCATCAACTAAAAATGAAACATTTGTCAGCAAGCGAGCTTTTGAAATGGAAGGACATAAATGTCGATGAACTAAACAAAAAGGTAATAGATGTTCATTTAACACAAAATCGCTTAATACTAGGCTTAAAAGAAACTGTTCAAAAAGAAAATAGTTATTTATTAGATGGACACTACTGCTTATTAAATCAAGAAAATGAAATTGTAAAAATTTCTTTCGATACTTTTAGAGAAATAAATCCATTTTCATTGAATATTATAATGGGAGAAATTTCGCTAATTAGGAAAAGACTAGAATCGAGAGATAACAAAATATATGAATATGATCTTTTAGAACGTTTACAAAATGAAGAGCTATTACACGCTAAGAATTTGTCAAAAACATTGGGGATAACTTTAAACATCGGCACCCAAAACGACTATTCAGAAATTTTAAATTCACTTCGTAAATCTTTAGTATATAAATGAAGGCACTATTAGATACAAATATCATCATACATAGAGAAGCATCAAGGGTTATCAATCAAGATGTTGGCATTTTGTATCGTTGGTTAGATAGAGTAAAATACACGAAATGTATTCATTCATTGACTATTTCTGAAATTGAAAAGTATAAAAACCAACAGACTGTAGACACATTCCAAATAAAGTTAGATAGTTACGAGCGAATTGAGATTCCTTCTCCGCTACAAAAGGAAGTTATAGCGGTATCAGGAAAAATTGACGTAAACGAAAATGATAAAAATGACACCCAACTTTTAAATGAGGTCTTTGTCGGACGAGTAGATATTCTAATAACTGAAGATAAAAAAATACATAAAAAGGCCATTGAGTTAGGAATTGAAGATAAAATATTTACTATCGATTCCTTCCTTGAGAAAACTTTTGCAGAACATCCTGATTTAGTAAATTATAAAGTTCTTAATGTCCAAAAATTAAAATTTGGAAGAATAAATCTCAATGATGATTTTTTCACCAGCTTGAAAGAAGACTATCCAGGATTTGATAAATGGTTTATCAAAAAATTTGATGATGAAGCATACATCACAGTAAATTCAAACAATGGATTACTTCTTTCATTCTTGTATTTAAAAGTTGAAGAAAAAGATGAAAATTACCATGATATATCTCCTGTTTTCTCCTCTAAAAAACGATTAAAAGTAGGCACATTTAAAGTAATCAATAATGGTTTCCGATTAGGTGAACGATTCATTAAAATAATTTTTGATAATGCATTAAAAAATAAAGTTGAGGAAATTTATGTGACCATTTTTGATAAACGGGATGAACAAAAGAGATTGATTGATTTGCTTGAACAATGGGGATTTATCTTTTGGGGTAAGAAAAATGCTGAGTTAGTTTATGTTAGAGATTTTAGTAAAAAGACTGATGACAAACAGTTAAAGCAATGTTACCCATTTATTTCGCGAAATAAGGATTGCTTTATTGTTCCGATTTACCCGGACTATCACACAGAGTTGTTGCCTGATTCAATTTTAAATACAGAATCCCCGGAAGAATTTATTGAAGATTTTCCGCATCGAAATGGGATAAACAAAGTTTATGTTTCGCGAGCATTGACACCTCACCCAAAAATTGGTGACATTTTAATATTTTACCGGACTGGTGGATATTACAAAAGTGTTGTTTCAACGATAGGTGTGGTTCAAGAAGCTAAATACGACTTTAAAGATGAGGATGATTTTGTTCTATACTGTAGAAAAAGTAGTGTGTTTCCAGAAGATCAGCTCCGTGCTATGTGGCGATATCAGCCTTCAAAACCATTTGTCCTTAGATTTCTTTATATTTACTCTTTTCCACACAGAATTAATATGAAAGAGTTAATTGACTTACAGGTTCTAAATGGAGTGAATGATGCACCAAGAGGTTTTAAACAAATTACTAAAGAACAATTTAATAATATCCTAAAAGCTACCAAAAGTGATGAAAGCTTCATCGCTGAATAAGAAATAAGTACGATAAAATGAAAAGCATTGCAATATGGTATACTCCCAAAAAAGATCAAACAGCATCAATAGCTGATGTTGAGCTTCATTTTAATTTTTGGAAAATACCAAATGGTGCCGAGAAGCATCGGAAATTTTTAGATATAGGAATTAAATTAGAAGACACGTCAAAAATAGATAGTTTAAATATCTATTTTCCCAACCAAATTACGAATACTGATTTCGAGGATATCGTTTCCAAGTTTATTGATAAGGCCGATCTGGTCAGTGCAATTTTCAATGAAAACTATAAAGTAACATCAAATGCAACCACAAAATCATACGAGATAA
>JAEUTU010000135.1 GCA_016786925.1 Bacteroidia bacterium | reverse complement strand
GCATCGATGATGTTGTTCTCTACTTTTTCGGTAGTACAAACAACTCCTACGGGCTTGTTGTATGCAATAATTACTGTATTCATTGTTTACAAAGATAAAATATATATATTTGCTTCGCTTTTGGTTCCCGATCGAGGTCGGGATTAAAAGGGAATCAGGTGTAAATCCTGGACATTTCCCGATGCTGTGAGTTCTATTTTTTGTTTTAACATTCTTTGCCACTGTCCGCTAAAGCGGATGGGAAGGCGTTAAAACTGGAACAAAGTCAGAAGACCTGCCAATAGTATAACATTTGTAGCTTTCGGAGAAAAGGCGAAGAATAGATAAAGTATTTTACATTTTCTATCCTTAGTGATTTACCGTTTGTTATGAATGATTACTCAGCCCTCGGGCAGAATGATCGTTTATAATGATGTACTATTTTAAATACATACTTACACTTCTATTGTGCATTGCCATGTTAAGGGCTTCTGCACAAAAGGACTCATTACAGCTTTTGAAAGCGGTGGAAGTAGTTTCGGTGCGTAACCAAAACTTTTCCTCTGCTTCAAAATTTCAGCAAATAGATAGCCTAAAACTCGATCAATATTCGAATAGTAACTTAGCCGATCTTTTAAGTAATGAGAGTATGGTTTTTATTAAATCATACGGATTGGGTAGCTTGGCTTCTTCTTCATTCAGAGGTGCAGGAGCTTCTCATACAGCAGTTCTGTGGAATGGTTTTAATCTTCAAAGTCAAATGCATGGAATGATCGATCTCTCTCTTATTCCTGCTAATTTTTCAAACTCTGTTCAGCTTCAATTTGGAAGCTCCGGTGCTTTGTGGGGAAGTGGTGCTGTGGGTGGTGCCATTCATTTAAACAATGTTAATTCCTTTAATAAAGGACTGAGTTTGTATACCAATACTTCTTATGGCAGTTTTGCTGATAAGCAGCAGCAATTTTCAATTGAACTGAGTAAAAAAAGATTCAGCTCAAATTTGAAAGTGTTTCATCACGAAGCAAAGAATGATTTTGAATTCACCAATAGGGCTTTATATGGAAAGCCAACACAAAAGCAAACCAATGCAGAGCTAAAGCAATACGGTTTTTTGCAGGAAAATTATTTGCGCATTAATTCTGAGCAGTTATTAAATACCCGATTTTGGTATCAGTTCAATGACAGAGGAATGCCTCCATCCATGACTCAGAATGTAAATGTAGCAAAGCAAAAAGATGAATCCTTCCGTTTTACAACAGAGTGGAGCTTGAGAAAAAAGAAAATAGCGGCAAATGTAAGAGCAGGCTATTTTGACGAGTATCTAAGCTATAATGATTCATTGATCGATGAATATTCAAAGAGTAGAGCCAACACATTTATTGCAGAAGCTGAAACTAAATTTAGTATAACTAAATATGATGAATTGAATATTGGTGTAAACAATACTTGGAATGCAGCTAACACTGAAAGCTATGAAGAGGCACATCCGCAAAACCGTACCTCTGTTTTTGCCGGTTATCGTTTGTATACACTTGATCAGCATTGGAGCTTGATCATCAATGCTCGTCAGGAATTTATGGAGAACAGGTTTCTTCCTTTCACCATTTCTGCTGGTATTGCCGGAAAGTTTTTGAATGTTTTCCGTTTGAAAATAAATGCAGCACAACATTATCGTTTACCTACATTGAATGATCGCTATTGGGTGCCCGGAGGCAATGTTGATCTAAAGCCGGAAAGTGGGTGGAGCGAAGATATAACGCTGGCCTATAAGCAAGAAGTAAAGAGATTAAATTGGGAGTTGGAAGCAGCAGCTTTTAACAGAGAGATCAAAAATTGGGTGATATGGCAGCCTTCTGTATCAGGTATTTGGTCTCCCCAAAATGTTCAGGAAGTATGGTCGCGTGGAATTGAGTACAAATTAAATGTAAACTATCAATATTCTAAATTAAAAGTTGAAGCATCCGGTTTATACAATTATGTATTATCCACCAATAAAAAAAGTATTGTGCCGAATGATGCAACATTGAATAAACAACTTATTTACACGCCTATTCAAAATGCACAAGGTTCATTGTTCGTGCAATATAACGGCACAAGTATTTCTTTTAATCAGATCTATGTCGGCTATCGTTATACAAGTTCCGATAATAAAAATTATCTCAAACCTTATACGGTCTCTAACGTCCGGATCGCTCAAATTTTCAAACTCACAGGGGCATCGATAAAAGTTTATGCTCAGCTAAATAATATTTTCAATGAACAGTATGAAGTGATTGAATACCGTGCTATGCCCTTGATGAATTATCAATTTGGATTGGCACTTTATTTTAATGAGAAAAATAAATAAAAACAGAGATATGAAAACCAACAAATTATTAGTCTATGCAGCCTTTGCTGTAGTAAGTGTTTTTACAAGTTGTAAAAAAGATGATCCGGAACCGGATCCGACAACGCCAAGCGCAGGAACAACTTATGACAACGGTGTATTCGTTACCAACGAAGGACCTTTTGGGTCGGGAACAGGAACCCTAAGTTTTATTAACAGAAATGGAGGTTCACCTTATAATGATATTTTCGAAGCGAAAAATTCATTCCCATTAGGCAATATTGTACAATCCATGACAATACATAATAGTAAAGGTTATGTGGTGGTCAATAATGCAGGTAAAGTAGAAATTGTTGATGCAAGCACAATGGCTACAGCAGGAACAATAAGTGGCTTTACTTATCCGCGTTATTTTTTAGGGATAGACAATTCTAAAGCATATGTTTCTGAATGGGGAGCAGGAGGTTTAGCCGGTGCAGTAAAAGTGGTTGATCTGAATTCAAAAACAGTAATAGCTACAATCAATACCGGTAAAGGTGCTGAGAATATGGTGAAAGTGGGAAATAAAGTATTTGTTGCATGTGGAGGTGGATTTGATAATGATAGTGTTGTAACAGTTATTGATGCCGTAAGTAATGCTGTTGATACAACAATAATTGTTGGTGCTAATCCATCTAATTTACAAGTGGATGCCAATGGAAATGTTTGGGTACTGTGCAAAGGGAAATACAATTCATCATGGACCGCTTTGGAGCAGACAGGTAAATTAGTTCGATTGAATGGGGTATCTTATGCTACAGAACTATCCCTATCATTTGCATCAACATCTTCTCAACCCGGGAGCTTGGTCATTAATTCAGCGAAAACAACTTTGTATTATGTTTATTCCGGCAATGTTTATGCACATGCTATAACGGCAACTGTGTTGAATTTATCAGCAACGATCAATAGAAGTTTCTATGGTTTAGGAATAGATCCTGTTACTGATCAGTTTTATGGTTCCGATGCAGTTGATTTTTCCAGTAATGGGAAAGTGATCCGTTATACCTCTGCGGGAGTAGTTGTTGATAGTTTTACTGTTGGTGTTATTCCTGGAAATTTCTGTTTTAAATAATGATAAAAAAAGAGAAGGTGATATTTTGCTGGAGCGGAGGTAAAGACTCCGCTTTGGCTTTATATAAAATTTTGAATGATGAGTCATTCGAAGTTGTGAGCTTACTTACAACTCTAAATGAGACTTATCGTAGAATTTCCATGCATGGTGTGAGAGAAGAATTATTAGATGAGCAGGCTCAAAAGATCGGATTGCCTCTTGTGAAAATATATGTGAAAGAAGGGACGAATACCGAGTATGAGCAAAAGATGGAGGAAGTGCTCTTGAATTTTAAGAGTAAGGGTGTAGATCAAGTAGTATTCGGAGATATATTTTTAGAAGATCTGAGAGCCTACAGGGAAAAGAATTTGAGTAAAATTGGAATGAAGGCACGCTTCCCATTGTGGAAAAAAGATACGTCTGTTTTAGTGAATGAGTTTTTGGATCTAGGCTTCAAAACTATTGTTTGTTGTGTGAATGATTCCAGTTTGGATGATAAAAAAGTTGGAGTGAAATTGGATTCTAAATATTTGAAAAATTTACCGGAAGAGGTCGACCCTTGCGGTGAAAACGGAGAGTTTCATACGTTTTGTTATGATGGACCGGTTTTTAAAGAGCCTGTGAAATTTGATATCGGAGAAAAGGTTTATAAGGCTTTAGATCCCTCGTTGGTTCAAGGTAAAACGAAAGGTTTCTGGTATTGCGATCTTATTCGGGAGCATTCGAATTCAGTTTAGCATACATATCCAGACTGATATACTTCCCGTTTTTGAGTTCGCATTCCATTAATGTTCCTTCATGATCAAAGTCCAGGCGTTCCATTAATTTTTTGCTATTTGTGTTTTCTGTTTCAACAATGGCTTCTATTCGATGAAGACCAAGTTGTTTAAAGCCATATTTAATGACAAGAGGAATAGCTTCCGTAATATAGCCTTTCCCCCAATGTTCTTTTAGCAACCAATAGCCGATCTCTGCTTTTTTGTGATCCTTATCCAAGTCATTCAATCCACAAGCACCATAGAATATTTTATTGTCGGGTGAACAAATGGCCCACCAGATACCTGTTCCATTTTTTTCCAGATAATAAAAAAAATTTAATTGATTTTTCGTGTCTTCCAAACTGGAGTAACTTACTCCGTAATACTTTATAATTTCAGGGTCGGACAAGCCTCTAAAAATATTTTCAAGATCATCCGGCTTGAATTGACGTAGTAATATTCGATCGGACTGAATGATTGGGAAGACTATGTTCATGCGATTAATTGTGCAGTTATCAATAGATCAATATTCTTCATCCCATTGCTGGCAACTGCATCTTTTTGTTGGATATTGATGATCTTAAAATTGTACTTTATTAGTGTGTCTGTTAAATGTTTTTCTTCATGATAATTCATGAATATTTCATCTCCTTTGCTTCCTTTTTGTATGCCCGATTTAGAATGATCGTCTTCCATGGTACTTATAAACAGAGCACCGCTCTTGTTTAATTTCAATGCAGCATCGCCAATAAATTTTTCAACTTCCTTTTGGGATAAATAAGGGAAGAAAAAGCCAGAAACTATTCCATCAAATTTTTGCTCCAGCTCCAATATATTTCTTCCGTCCATTATTTTAAATTCTGCAGAAGGAACGTTTTGTTTTGCCAGCTCAACCATGTTAGGTGCAAGGTCCGTACCCAAAATGTTAAAATCCGGTCTTTTTTTTAACAGGTAAGTGGTGATGTTTCCCGGTCCACATGCTACCTCAAGTACGTTTGAGTTTTTTGTTGGAAGTGCATCACAAAAAATATCCAATGCTTCATGGTATATGGAAATATCCATAAATCGTTCCTGATACTCTTTTGCATATTTGTTAAATATTTCGTGTGCGGGTAGGTTCATCTTAATAAAAAAATTAGAGCTCGATCATGTTGGCTACTTCTTCACCCACAAGACTTCCTATGGCAACGCCCATGCCACCCATACGAACAGCACAATATACATTCTTACTGGTTGCTTTAACAATGCTCCTTTTTTCAGTCCCAACTCCCATGATCCCGCTCCAACGCATATCTACCTTATATTTTACTCCCGGTAGGATCATGTCTTTTAGTAATTCATCCAGATTGTTTTGAATAAGGGAAGTAAGACCAAATTCAGTCGTTTCTTCTTCCTTAAAATCAAGATTTCTTCCTCCGCCAAATAACACTCGGTCGCCAATATTCCGGAAATAATAATAGCCTTCATCGTAATGAAATGTTCCTTTTAATTTTAAATTTTTGATCGGTTCTGTAATAAGAACTTGTGCGCGTGCAGGTTGAACCGGATAGTTGGGTAATAGCTGTTGTGCAAATCCATTCGTTGCTACGATCACTTTTTTAGCTTTAATAAAAAGATCATCATTGCAATGAACAACAACATTTTTCCCATCATCATCAATGTTTTTTACGTTTACTCCATTAATGATATCAACACCTAATTCGCGGACTTTTGCGCTAAGTGCTTTTATCATCTTTCCAGTATCAATTTGACCTTCGGCTGTATTTAATAGCATGTGTTTTACGTTTTTAAAGCCAAAGCTCTTTATCGATTTATCTGCAGAAACATACACATTCTTTTTTTTGATGATCTTGGAGCTATGCTTGTTCAAGTAGTCGATTTTAGAAGCACATTCATGATATTTTTCAGGTTTGTCAAATACTTCATATCCACCCCAGTTGTGAAAATCAATCGCTTTATCACCTAAATTTTTTCTTAATCGTAACAGTCCTTTCCATCGTTTTTCAACTAACGAAAAAACTTCGTTTTCGGAATTGTTCTTTAGGTCGCTCAATAACTCACTCGGACTCCCAAAACAGGCAAATCCAGCATTCTTTGAGCTAGCTCCCGTAGGAAGTAAACCTCTTTCAAGGACCAATACATTTAGTTTTTTGTTGTTCTTCTTCAGATAGAAAGCCGCATTTAGTCCTACGATCCCACTTCCGATGATCACCACATCAATGTTGGTAAAAAAACTGTTCTTCTCCCAATAACTTAATTGCATTTTATTTGATATTTTGTTAAACAAATGTACAGGAAATATTTTACTGTTATAGTTTGCCTAAGTGTTTGTTTATTAGGCTGTTATTGGTTTTTAGTCTTGGCAGAATAATTGCTGAGGATTAGGCTAAATTTCCTATATTTGCTAACTTGACCAAAAAGTAAAACTAAGCAATTGAGGATTAATATTTTGAGAATGATCATGTCTTTGAAAAAAACGATAAAAATTTTTATGCTGTTGGCTTTTATAGCCATCTATATACCTGAGATAAATGCACAAGTAAAGTATGCTGTATCCGGTACTGTGAAAAAGAATAAAAAGAAGTTAGACGGTGCTGTTGTAACTTTGATGAAAGGGTCGGCAATGGCTAACCAAGTTACCACAACTTCAAGTGGTCGTTTTTCTGTGATGTTGGATCTGAACGCGGAGTATACGCTTACCATTGGGAAACCTGGGCATATTACCAAAAAATTCTATTTCAATACTAAAGGGATTCCTGAGGAACGTGCCAAAGAAGAGTTTGGGGGGCAGGACATCGAAGTCTCTATTTTCGAGTTGCCGAAAGATCCAGGAATGGTTTCCCAGGTAAATTC
>JAEUTU010000097.1 GCA_016786925.1 Bacteroidia bacterium | reverse complement strand
TATGTTCAAAGACAAAAAGACAAAAGTTGACACTGCTTCTAAAGAAGGTTTCTACAATAAAGTTACTACTGCTGAAGACTGGGATGGATTCAAAAAAGCAATGGAGGCTTCTTCAATTGCTGACAAAGATTTGATCTTACGTGTTTTAACAATGTACCCTGATGGTGAAGTTCGTGAGAAAGAGATTAAAAATCTTTCTAAAACTTACACAGAGGTGGCTGATCAAATCTTACCTAAATTACGTAGAGCTGCTTTAACATTGAATACAGACTTGAAGAGCCGTACAGATGAGCAGATCATGGCTTTAGCTAAATCTACTTACGATAGCTTATCAGTTGAAGAAATTCTTTATGCTGCAACATTAACAAACGATATCAACGAAAAATTAGACATCTACAAAAAAGCAGAAACTAAATACGGTTCTGACTGGAGAACATCAAACAACGTTGGTTACATCTATTTGATGCAAAACAAATTGAATGATGCTGAAGCAGAATTCAAAAAAGCGGATGGTTTATCTGCAAACAATCCAATCGTTAAAAACAACTTAGGTATCTGCGCTCGTTGGAAAGGTGACCGCAAAGCTGCAATGGATTTATTTAAATCAGCTACAAGTGCTGGTTCTGAGCCAACTTACAACATGGGTATCATTGAGATCCAAAATGGTAACTACGCTGCTGCTGTAGCTAACTTTGGTGCTGAAAACACATTTAACTCAGCTTTAGCTAAGTTGATGAATGGAAATGCTGATGGAGCAATGAGTACAATTGATAACTCAGCTGATAAAGATGCTGCATTATCTTTCTACTTAAAAGCTGTTGCAGGTGCTCGTCAAGGAAAAGCGGATGTTTTAGTGAACAACTTGAAATCGGCTATTCAAAAAGATGCTTCTTTCAAACAAATGGCAAAAGACGATGCTGAATTCATCAAATTCAGAGAGAATGCTGACTTTAAAGGTTTAGTAAACTAATCATACTTATTACTTATAAAAAAAGCGCCCCGGAATCCGGGGTGCTTTTTTTTTGCAACATATCCTTTTTCTAAACTATATTTGTGATGTGATGAACTTACAACGAAAAATTCTATTTGTCCTAATAATTGGAGTCTTTACTTGCTTTCTATTTTCATTTTCAAATAGAGATCATTCTAGTTATAATGAGATTACAAGTTCCGACACCACCAAAAATGCATTCTATTTAGAACTAAAAGGAAATGTGAGACAGTCGAAAGTAAGCGAAAAAGATGAATCCAAAGCTTTAGATAGCGCTTTAATTACTATCTATACAGGCGATATCCCTTTTTCAGAAACATGGACCAATAAGAAAGGAAAATGTAGCTTTAAATTACCGCTTGGCAAACAATTTAGAATTGAAGTTTCAAAAAGTGGTTTTGTTTCAAAGTTATTTGATGTAGATACAAAAGTACCAAGCGACAAAAAAGACAGTTATTCATTCAGCTTTGATATTGATATTTTTGAAGAGATCCCGAAACTAGATGTTTCTGTACTAAAAAAGCCCATAGCAAAAGTTTCATATAACCTCATTTTAGAGCAATTTGCATACGATATAAGCTATACAAGCAAGATCAATCTTGAACTTAAGAAAATGTATAAAAACTACTACTTACTACAAAAGATCGAATCCGATAGCGTTGCAAAAGCTGACCTGAAAATAAAGGGTAGTGAAAAATGAAAAACTTCCTCTAAGCAAGCAAGAATTTTATGCTGATTAGGAAAGATTTTGACAAGAAAACGTCTCTTTAATTGAATTAGTAACAATTCCAGCGACCGACAACCACTGTATAAAATGGATAATTCGATTTCAGTAGAATTAGGACAACCAGAACACGGTTGGCTACCTGTTGAATTTCATTACAAGGACTTTCACTTGAACTTTGCAGCATCTGACGTTTTAAATAACCCGACAGAAGAGCTTTATAATGCAGTTATAAAATTAAATGACAATGAAGTAAAACGAACAACATGGTGGTTAGAACCTGGAGCGTATTTTTTTGACTTTGAAAAAAAAGGTTCGGTTATTATCTTGACAATTATAGAAACTGAGGACCTTCACCATGAGAGTTCGAGCAAAAAAGAATTAGTAAAAATCACAGGAAATGATCAAGAAATAGTTGAACCATTTCGTATTGTCTTAAGACAATTTATATCTCAGACTTTTGAAAAAAATAATTGGCCATATAACTTGGATAAAAATAAAATGATGGACTTATAACGGAACAGTTTACTCTCACCCACAAAGACAAAATATATTCAGACACTTTTAAACCGTATGAATGAAAACAAAAAAGAGGCTCATGGAGCCTCTTTTTTGTTTTGTATAAGAATTCTATTATTATCTCACTAATGTAAATGAACCTTTTTCGAAATATTCCTTACCATCAAAACCTTTTGCTTTGATGATGAAGTAATAGGTTCCATCAGGAGCAGGAACACCGCTGGCAGTTCTTCCATCCCATCCTCCGTTAGGAGTATGCCATTCGTATTCTTTTTGTCCCCAACGGTTATACACCTCTGCATCCATCGTTTCTAAACCTTTGTTTTGAACACCAAATATATCATTTGTACCATCACCATTTGGTGAGAATACATTTGGAATAACAAATGTAGAGTTGATGTACACATCAATATCCACGCAAGCAGTATCAGCACAACCTACACCATTATCAGCGATCAAACAAGCTGTAAACAAACCTAGATCAGTATAAGTGAATGAAGGATCTTGCATAGTAGAGCCTAGACCTGTACCAAAACTCCATGTATAATTTACTGCACCTGTACTACTGTTAGTAAACTGTACTAACAATGGCGTCTCGCCTGTAGTAGGATTAGCTGTAAATGATGCAACAACTGCATTTGTAGATGTTACGTTAAACTGAGTAGAGCTTACTTGAGTTGAACAACCATTTCCATCAGTTACAGTAAGTGTATAAGAACCCGGACCAACATTGGTCAAATCAATCGAAGTACTTAATGTATCACCTGTTGCATCCTGCCATACATAAGAAACTGTAGGCTGGCCTGAAACTAGAACCACACCGGTAATTGAACCTGTAGAAGTTCCACAATCAGCAGAAGTAACGGTAACATTTGTTGTATCTACTACCGGTAACGGATTAATGGTGATTGTCACCTGACCGGAAGCACTTACACAAGCCCCTGTTGTTTCGGTAACCCAGAAGGTAGTAGTATTTGTTATACCGGTTGGCGTTAATGGATTTCCAGTACTTACTAATGTGGTTAATGTTGAATCCGAATACCAATTGATCGTTCCTCCATTTGAACTAGCTGTAATTGGGTTAATTGATGCACCAAAACAATATGCGGCAGGATTAACTACAACAGGTGCCGAAGCAACCGGATTAATAGTTAATACTAAACTATCCACCACTGAAGGACATGCACCTGCCGGATCATCGGTAGTTAAATACAAGACAACACTACCTGCAGTAGTATCTGCAAGAGATGGCGTATAAGTAACGTTCAATAAAGAAGTGTTATCAAATGTTCCACTTCCGGATGTAGACCAAGTAGATGCGGTTGCACTTCCGCCAATAGTAGATCCATTCAATGTTATCGGAGCACCCGCACAAATTGATGTATCATTAGAAGCAATAGCAGTTGCTGCCTGATCTATTGAAATTTGAGTAGAATCCAAAGCTGTTGCGCAACCACCTGCTGCTGCGATCGTATTCAAAATAGTATATGTTCCAGGAGTTGAATTTGCAAGATCGATCTCACCTGTTGAAGAGTTAACAAATGTTAATCCTGCACCTGCACTAAACACACCTGCACTAGCACCTGCACCAAATGAAGGC